>JANXYD010000344.1 GCA_025350265.1 Hyphomicrobiaceae bacterium
TTACGTTCGTCGTCCTTCGCAAGAGAATTGCACCAGTGATACGAACGTAACATCCGGACGTGGCCTTGGATGGCTGGGTCCTAGTTACAAGGCCTAGGATGACAGTGGAGATTCCCCGCAGGCCGCCACCCAAACAAGCTCGCGTTTCGTGGTGACGCATCACACGTCGGCAGCAGCAAGCTTATCCTTGGACGCAGGCACCAGATTGACGCTCTCGCCGCAACCGCAGCTGCCTTTCTGGTTCGGATTGTCGAACACGAACTGCGACGCCAACTTGTCGGTTCGGTAGTCCATTTGCGTGCCGAGCAGATACAGCACCGCCTTCGGATCGATGATGACGCGCGCGCCGTCCTGTTCGACCACCTCGTCGAATTTGCCGGCCGCTTCAGCCCAGTCCATGGTGTATTCCATGCCCGCGCAGCCGCCTTTCTTGATACCGATCTTCAATCCCGCGACCGCCGGCCCCTTCTCGGACATGATCGATTTGACGCGCGCGACGGCCGCCGGTGTCAACGTCATCACCTTCGGGCGTGGGCGCGGCGATGTGCGGGCTGGGGTGCTCATGCGCTTCCTAAATCCAGTGGCTGCCTAGTAGGAGATATAGGGCATTTGCCGGCAAAATCGAGCCCCGGTAGCGCAACGGTCGACCAGCGCGAGCCCGTCAAACCCGTTTCAGTCTGAAATCGGCCAGTATTTCACGCGCCGCGTTATGCCCCGGAAGTCCCGTCACTCCACCCCCAGGATGCGCCCCGGAACCACAAAAATAAAGCCCTTTCAACGGACTGCGATAATTTGCATATCCAAGCACCGGCCGGGCGCTGAACAGCTGGCCGAGGCCGAGTTGCGCATGAAATATATCGCCATCCGGCAACCCGAACCGCTGTTCCAGGTCGAGCGGCGACAACACCTGCCGGGCGATGACGCTCGCACGGAAATTCGGCGCATAGGCATCCACCGTGCCGATGACGAGATCGGCGAAAGCTTCCCGCTCCGCCGGATCGCTCCACGAACGCGGCTGCGGCAGGCGCGGCTGCACATGCTGAACGAACAGGCTGGCGACATGGTGCCCTGGCGGTGCCAGGCTGTCGTCGAGGGTGGATGGGATCAGCATTTCGACGATCGGCTCGGCCGACCAGCCGTCGCGGCGGGCATCCAGATAGGCGCGATCGAGATAGCCGAGCGTCGGGCCGATGACGATGCCGGCGCCGTGGTGCGGGGCGGGCGCGGTCCCCGGCCGGCACGTGAAGTTGGGCAACTCGCGCAAGGCGACGTTCATCCGGAAGGTACCCGATCCCGTTTCGATGCGGGCGAAAGCTGCACGAGTGTCGACTGTCACGGCGGCTGCGGACAGCAAGTCGCGCACCAGCAGCTTCGGCGCGATATTGGCAGCGACGGCGCGGGCCTTGATGATCTCGCCCGTGCTCAGCTGCAGGCCGGTGGCGCGGCCGCTGTCATCCATCACCTTGGCGACGACGCACCCGGTGCGGATCGCGGCCCCTTCGGCGCGCGCGGAAGCAGCCATGGCGGCCGTGATCGCGCCCATCCCGCCGATGGCATGGCCCCAGACACCCGACTTGCCATGCACTTCGCCGAAGCAGTGGTGCAGCAGCACGTAAGCGGTACCCGGTGTATAGGGACTGGCCAGCGTGCCGACGATGCCGTCGAAAGCGAAGGCCGCCAGCACATGCTCATTTTCGAAAAAACCCTCGAGAAACGACGCCGCACTCTTGGTGAAGAGATCGACCAGTACCCGCTGATCGGCCAGCGCCAACGCGATCACCCCGCGCCCCGCCGCAATGCCGCGCAGCAGTTCGAATAGGCCGCCACCGGCATTCGGCGGCGTCTTCAACAGCAAGCCGCGCAGGACGTTTGCCGCACGCTCCAGTGTCCCGTCGTAGTCGGCCAGCCGGGCTGCATCGCGCGCGGAGAAGGCGGCGATCGCGTCCCGGCGCGCCTCGAACCCGTACGGCATCAACAGCGAGCGCGTCGCATCGATGGGCCAGAAGTTGGCCACCGGCCGTTCGACGATGCGCAGACCGTGGCGGGCAAGGTCAAGCTCGGCTGAAACCTTCGCGCTGAGCAGGCTGACGGTGTAGCTCGCCACCGAGTTGCGATACCCCGGGTGAAATTCCTCGGTAACAGCCGCGCCGCCGACCACGTCATTCTTTTCCAGCACCAGCACCGATTTGCCGGCTTTCGCCAGATAGGCAGCCGTCACCAGCCCATTGTGCCCGCCACCGATAACGGCGACATCATAAATCTTATCCATGCGCGTTCACGCTCGACCTCAAATCGCGCCGCCTGCCATCGGTCGGAATCCATTGCCGTCGGGCGCACCGCACGGTACATGGCATTTAGATTGTCCCCACCACCCCCTGCCGAGAACGCCCGATGACCAAGCCCGTGTTGCTCGAAACCGGCCCGATGATGGCGCTGATCACCTCTCAACTTGCCGAAGCGTTCACCGTGCACACCTTGCCGGATGCGGGCCCTGCGCGCGACGCGATGCTGGCCAAGGTCGCGCCCGACGTGGTGGCGCTTTGTACGGGCGGCCATACCGGCGTCAAGAGCGACGCGGCAATGCTCGCCCGGTTCCCGAAACTGCGCGTAATCGGCAATTTCGGCGTCGGCTATGATAGCATCGACGTGGTGACGGCGGCCAAGCGCGGCATCATCGTCACCAACACCCCGGACGTGCTGTCGGAAGAGGTCGCCGACACCGCCCTCGGCCTGCTGCTCAACACGGTGCGCGAATTCGGCCGCGCCGAAAACTACCTGCGCTCCGGCGCGTGGGCGACCCAAGGCGACTATCAACTGACGCGCGGTTCCCTGCGCGACCGCACGCTCGGCATGGTCGGCATGGGCCGCATCGGGCAGGCGATCGCCAAGCGCGTCGCAGCGTTCGGCGTGCCGGTGGTCTATTTCAGCCGCAGCAAGAAGGCCGACGTGGCGTTTCCGTATTATTCCAACCTCGTCGAGATGGCCAAGGCGGTCGATACGCTGATGGTCATCACCCCCGGCGGTCCCGAAACCAAGAACATGATCAACGCCGAGGTGCTGTCAGCGTTGGGCAAGCGCGGCGTACTGATCAACGTCGCGCGCGGCACCGTCGTCGACGAACCCGCGCTGATGGCTGCCCTGCGCAACGGCACCATCGAGGCAGCCGGGCTGGATGTGTTCTGGAACGAACCCAACATCAATCCCGAATGGCTGAGCGTGCCCAACGTGACGCTGCTGCCGCACGTCGGCTCCGCCTCCATCCACACCCGCAACGGCATGGGCCAACTGACCGCCGACAACCTCGTCGCCTACGCCAAAGGCGCAGTGCCCAAGACGCCAGTGGCTGAGACACCGTTCAAGGGCTGGTGAGGGCGCGGCGGGTGGCAATACCCCGATCCCGTTCAATAGCAGCGCGATTGGAATTTAAACTGCCGCCGCAGAACCACGTAAACCCCAGCAACAAATCGACGCGAATTGAATTACCCGGAGCAGTCTAAGGCGCGCACGGGCTCGCTTTCCCCAGTGCACTTTGCAACGGGGAGAGGGAATCCGAGCGCTTCGCGCAATCAAAAAATTACACCCTAAATCACAAAAAACCCGACCGTCGCCAGCGCCATCACGGCGGTTGCCAGCCAGCCGCCGACGAGCAGTGGGCGAGGCAGGGTAAGGCGTCCCATCACGCGGGGGTTCGCGGCAATCAGCATCATGACTGCCATCAGCGGCGCGGCCAAAAGGCCGTTGACCACGGCGCTCCAATACAGCGCTTTGACAGGATCAAGCGCGGTATAGTTCAAGGCGACACCGCACAGCGTGGCCGCAACGATTGTGCCGTAGAACGCCCGGGCTTCGCGCAGTGGCCGGTTAAGTCCCTCGTTCCACTGAAACACCTCGCTGACGCCATACGCCGTCGAACCAGCCAGCACCGGGACCGCCAGCAGGCCCGTGGCGATAATGCCGATGGCGAACAACGCAAAGGTGAACGCGCCCGCGATCGGTCGCAACGCTTCCGCCGCCTGTGACGAGGTTTGGATATCGGTCACCCCATGGGCGTTCAACGTCGCCGCCGTCGCAAAAATGATGAACAGCGCGATCAGGTTGGAAATGCCCATGCCGACGATGGTATCGGTGCGAATACGTGCCAACTCCGGCCCCGCCGTGCGCGGCGTGAGGCACAACGCCTTGACGTGTCGCCGTCGCAGTTCCTCGACCTCCTGTCCGGCTTGCCAGAAGAACAGGTACGGGCTGATCGTCGTCCCCAGCACCGCCACCAGCGCCGTCGCGTGCGCCTTGTCGATCACGAAATGCGGCACAAGCGTGCCGTAAAGTGCAGCGCTCCAAGGCACATGCGCCGCAAACACCACGGCCACATAGGCAAACAGCGACAGCGTCGCCCATTTGAGCAAGGCCGCGTAGCGCGCGTAGACGATGAACGTTTCGAGCAAAATGCAGACGATGCCGAAAACGATGGTGTAGAGGTGCTCGTTCCCGCCGACGACGAGCGCCAGCGCAGCACCCATGGCACCGAGATCCGC
>JANXYD010000361.1 GCA_025350265.1 Hyphomicrobiaceae bacterium
AGTCCGCCGATGATCGACAGCAACGTCGACTTGCCGCACCCCGAAGGTCCGATAATGCCCAAAATTTCACCGCTCGCGACCGTGACGGAGATGCCGTCCAGCACGCGAAGGGCTCCGTAATCGTGGCCTATGTCGAGCAGTTGAAGTTGCACGCGGAATCCTGGGCTTGGCGAACGGCTTCTCGATCATTTGTTCACGCATAAATTCAACTTATGGGTGTGATGAAATTTACCAGCACAACCAATAATACTTTCTTTTGCAACTGGATGGGGCATATTTAAACAACCAGAAGGAGAAACGAGGCCATTAATGTACGACACGGCAGTTCACCCCTCAAACTCTACCGCTTCCATGATGCCGATGCTGCATTTTCCCGGAGGTGGCGACGAACTCGGCACCCACAAATATATTCCGGGCTCGCGCGCGCGGACGTTCACCCCACGACAGATCGAAATCATGCGCTGGATCGCGAAGGGTAAATCGGATTGGCAGATCGCGCAAATTCTCTTCATTTCGAACAAAACGGTCAACTACCATGTCGAGCGCGCCAAACAGAAACTCAGGGTTACGACCCGCACGCAAGCCGTTCTCGTCGCCGACCATCTCGGCCTGCTCTGAGGCGTCACACGTGCTTCGTACCCTTTTCCGACGAGCGTCTGATCACCTGGCCCAATATATCGCGCACGCGTGGCGGTTCGGCTTCGATGAACGGCAGCGGCCGCACCTCGGCGATCGTCGCGACGCCGATACGCGCCGTCAGGGCACCATTGAACGCCCCCTCGCCGAGGCGTTTGGACAGCCGCCGCAAGACATCCTGGCCCAGGAACTGTCCCAGCAAATCGTCGGTCAGCGCCAATCCTCCGGCGGCGATCAGGTGACCGATGACGCTGCGCGCCAGCCGCATCGAACCGGCGACGCCGGGACGGCCGCCATAGGTTGCGGCCAACCGGCGCAGCAGACGCAGGTTTTCGAACACGACATAGGCAAGCGCGAGCGACGCCAGCGGCGACAACGCCGTCACGGTCGCGACGCGTTTGGCGGAGGCGGTAATCTGACGGCGCGCCTGACCATCGAGGCCGACGATCAGGTCGCGCTCGAGCAGGATCAGCAAGCCCTTCGGATCATGCACATCGGCACGATGGGATTTGACGCGGGCAAGCGACCAAGCCAGATCGGCGCGTCCGCGATAGAGTGCCACGATGCGGTCAGCGACCTTGCGTTCGGCGAGTTTATCGTTGGTGGCAATGGCCTGATCAACTGTCCGCCGCAAACGACCCAGGCGCGAAAGGCGAAACCACCCCACGCCTTCATGCACGAGAATGACGAACGCCGCGACCCCGGCAACGACGAGCAACCCGCGAATGACTAAGCCCAGCCAATCCTCGCGCTCGAGGCCGACCGAGACAAAACGGGCGAACCACAGTCCGGCCGCCAGGGTCGCGGCCCCCGTCAAGGCGGACGCGAGCAACGCGCCCCAGCGGAAGCCCCGTTCAAGAATATCACCGGCAGCGGCACGCATGCCACGCGAGGGCTGTGGCTGCATCGCTGTCTCGTCGAGGCCCGGCGTTGCGTCGCCGGCGGGTGCCGGTTCCGGCCCTACTTCATCTATCACCAACGCCGGATCGTCGGCCTTGAACACGCGCGGACCCCGCCGCACGTCTTGAGGCACGACCGGCGGCGATGGCACATTGTGCGGGGGCAGGCTCATGCCAGCTTGTCTCCGAGCAGAAACTCCAACGCGCGATCGAGCCTGATGTGGGGCGGTGCCGGTCGCGCGCCAGCGGGCGTCTCCAACTGCAAGCGCGGCGGGCGAAACCGTATCGTGCGCACGTCGGCCGCGCCGGCGACGGTCGTGGCAAGCTGCGTCATCAGTTCCGTCGGATCAGCTGGCAGGTCGCCCGGAAATAATGCCGTCTCCGTCTTGCCGTCGAAAACGACACCGGCCACGCTCTCTCCGGCTTCCGGCGTGCCGATGATGCACGGCACGATGTCTCGACCGCTTTTGACTTCGCCTTCGCGCGTGGCCCGCAGCGCCGCCATCGCCAGCGGCTTGACCGTGGCACCGGCAAACGAGGCGCGCTTTCGCGCCCGCTCCGTCAAGGTGCCGACCAAGGCTTCCAAAGCCGCATGGCTCGACTGATGTAGGTGATCGGCCTTGGTCGCGGCGAACAGGATGCGGTCAACGCGTCGACGAAAAATGCTCGACAGCCACGTGTTGATGCCTGGCCGAAACGCTGCGAGCACGTTCGTCATGGCTGCTGAAAGCTCGAGTAAGGCTTGAGGACCGTGGTTGAGCGCACTCAAGGCGTCGAGCAGCACGATCTGCCGGTCGAGCCTTGAAAAATGATCGCGGAAAAACGGTTTGACCACGTGCGACACGTAGCTATCGTAACGACGAACCATGGCATGGCCGAGATTGCCGCGCGTTCGTTGTCCTGCCGTCGCCGGCAGCAATGCTGCCACCGGGTCGGACGCTGTTGGTGGCAACGGAAAAAACGTCAGCAATGGCGAGCCCTCGAGATCGCCGGGCATCAGAAAGCGGCCAGGTCCGAGCGTCGACAACTGGGGCTCCGCCGCCCGGGCCGCTGCAAGATAGTCGCGAAACAGCCGGGCTCCTTTCTGCGCCTTGCCCTCGTCGAGCACTTCATGCGGATCGAGGGTCGCGAGAAACGCCATCAACTCCTGCGCATAGCGGCGGCGCGACGGCGCGGCGGCGTCCGCCAAAGCCTGGCTCGACCACGCCCAATAGTCTTGATCGAGCAGCGCCAGATCGATCAGCCATTCACCCGGGTAATCGACGATGTCGACATGCAGGCGGCTCAGACCCAGCGCCGGTTTCAGTGTCCGCCGGATAAAGCCGCGCGGCAGATATTCGATGGTGAGCCGCAATTGGCTGATGCGGCGCGTACCTTCCGGCCAACGCGGCTCGACCGCTGAAAGCTGCGCCAAATGCTCTTCGTAGGCGAAGCGCGGTATGGCGTCGTCGGGCTGTGGCTCTAGATAAACCCGCGCGATGCGGCCCTCGGCGTGGGCTGCGAAAAACGGCAAGCGTCCATCGCCTAGAAGATTACGTACCAACGATGTGATGAACACGGTTTTACCCGCGCGCGACAGACCGGTGACGCCGAGCCGAATGGCCGGGGTGCCGAATTCGGTGGCAAACAGCCCAGCGGATCGCAATGCCTGCGCGGCTGGATCGAAAATGTCGGAAATCTTCAAGGGAGCCACCCGTCAGCCGCGATCCATCTGGAACCGGGCGATCAGGAGATAGGGCGGCTCAGCCACGCGCACAAGCTTGAACTTCTGGCGTACGCCGGTTCGGTAACGTGTCCGTCAACTGAGCATGATCGTCGCAACCGTTCCGGCTATCACCACCGATGCCATAACGACAAAGGCCAAAGCTTCGAGTTGTTTGCGCATGTCG
>JANXYD010000047.1 GCA_025350265.1 Hyphomicrobiaceae bacterium
GGCCGGGCCGATCGCCAGCCTCAACGTCTCGAATGCGGCAGCGGTCGCACTGCATCTGGCATATCTGAAGCGAAAGTCTGGCCCGGCCGCGGTGAGCGCGTTGCCGGGGCCCGCGAGTGATACGGGAGATGGCGATTGACTGCGGGCAACAAGGATGGCGGCAACGTGCCGCCCAGGCTGAGCCTCGTTGAGCCCTCCAGTTCCGATCCGGGCTCCGGTCCGGCGCGCATGTCGAACGTGACGGCGCTTCCGACGGCTGGCCATCAGCACAATCCCGAACGGCGCGAAAACCTGCGTATCGTCGAAGCGCTGTTATTCGCCGCTACCGAACCGCTGGACGAAGCCACGCTGGCCAGCCACGTGCGCGGTGGCGATGCCATCGCGGGCCTCCTCGACGAGCTCGGCACGCACTACGCGAGCCGCGGCATCACGCTGGTGCGGGTGGCGGGCCGGTGGGCGTTCCGCACCGCCGGAGACTTGTCGTATCTGCTCGAACGGCACGCCAAGGAGGAGCGCAAACTGTCGCGCGCCGCCATGGAGACGATGGCCATTGTTGCCTATCACCAGCCGGTCACGCGCGCCGAGATCGAGGAAATCCGCGGCGTCGCGACGTCGGCGGGCACGCTGGACGTGCTGATGGAAACGGGCTGGGTGCGGCCACGCGGACGCCGGCGTGCACCGGGCCGTCCAATCACCTACGGGACGACGCCGAAGTTTCTCGAGCATTTCAGCCTCGACCAGATCCGCGACCTGCCGGGACTCGCCGATTTGAAAAGTGCGGGATTGCTCGACAGTACTCTGCCGCCGGACTTCATGATGCCGGAGCCTAGCGATATCGCAGCCTTGATGCCGGATGAACTGCCGCTGGAGGCCGACGAAGCCCCCGAACTGGACCTTGAGCCATCCACCAGCGCAGCTCTCGACGACACGCCGGACGAAGATATGACGGACGACGATACGCCGCACGCAGTCAGAACGACCGGCGATGAGTGATCATTCCCTCGTTTGCTTGTATCCGGACCTGCGTCAGGGCGAAAGGCCCGCGGCTGCCAACTGGAATTTGCATCGCGAGCCGAGCTGGGAAAACTTCTCCTGCACGCACTGCTTGACCTTGTCGACAGTCGGGTTCTCGCCGATGCACAAGCGCCGCACGTCGGACTCGCAGGCGGCGCGCAACTTGGGGGTGACTTCCGGCGGCAACGCGAAATCCTGTTCGGCAGCTACGGGTGTCGAACCGGCAAGCAAGGCCACAAAAGTCAATCGGCGCATGTTCATTCCTGACCTCATTGGAAGCATCGACAGGTGCTGGTGTGGACAAACGATCGATCCACGATGCACTCGGCGGGGTATGCTGAAGTCGCCCACAACGGCCGCATGATTTTGCGATGAACCGGCGAAGTACGCTTACAAACAACCGGTGCATTTCGAGTTAACGGTTCGATAGCAGCGTTAACTAATGTTAGCGATAAGCCGGGTGGAGATCGAAGATTCCTGCGGCTGAATTGTGACCGTGTTTAACTGTTCGTGTAGAAACTCTTCAATCGATATAAGACACACACAAGATTGGGATCGGGAGCGAAGGCCCACAGCATTTTTAATCGATTGTCTACCCCATCTGTGCATTCTCCACAGCATTCAGTCTTATGTCTCAAGTGGTCACCTGCCCCATGAAACGCATCGGTTTTTACTCAGGCTCTTTCGACCCCGTCACGCTCGGGCACATGGACGTGATTGGACGCGCAGCACGACTGGTCGACGTGCTGGTGATCGGCATCGGCGTGCATCCGGGCAAGGCACCGCTGTTCAGCGTCGCGGAGAAAATCGCGCTTTTGACGCAGGAAACGGCGGCAGTGACGAAGCGCACGGGCTGCCGGATCTCGACGACGCAATTCGATGGTTTGACCGTCGATGCGGCGCGCGCGACCGGTGCGCATGCGATCTTCCGTGGGCTGCGCGACGGCACGGATTTCGACTACGAGATGCAGATGGCGGGCATGAACGGCGCCATGGCCGAGGATATCGAGACAGTGTTTTTGCCCGCCAGCCCCGGCGTGCGCCACATTACCGCATCGCTGGTGCGGCAGATTGCACTGATGGGCGGCGACGTTTCCAGCTTTGTCAGCCGCGACGTGGCAAAGGCGCTAAAGGCCAAGGTGAAACTGGCGAAGAAGTAACGCCGCGAAACTCCCAAAAAAGGGCGGGTTCGGGAGGACACCTCCCGACCGGGTGATAGGGCGCAAGCCCTATTCGCGAAGCGAGCAACCGGCGTCCCGAAAACATTGCTCCTCGCAAAATTCACCACCATTACAAGCTGTGATTGCATTTTCGCGCAACCTCCCGCACTCTTAATTCACTTCATCGATGGGGCGGGTCTAGAACCGTCACAAAACTTGCGATGAGGGGATTGCGAAATGCTAACATCGTGCCTGCGTCGGACGGACGGCAGGCCAGTGGGCCTCGATATTGTCCCGCCGCTGAAAGAGCGGTGCTGTTGCAAAGCAGGGACAGGCAACGTCGAGAAAACAAACG
>JANXYD010000389.1 GCA_025350265.1 Hyphomicrobiaceae bacterium
CGTGCCGCGGCCGCACGGCGTCGTAGTCTTAACGCTGAGGCGCTCAAACGTCGCAACGATCGACGCGGGATCGGCGTTCCAGTCGATGGTCGCGCCGAATGCGCCGTCTGCGTCGGTCATGGTGGCTCCGAATGATCCGCGATGCTTAATTGGGATGGCTGCGTCCAGCGCGACCAAAGCACATCGAAACCAGCGCCGCCAAGGGCGTCCAGCTTCCGCAGGCCATCACCACCTTGCCGCGCGCTGCGGGGCCGCGTATTCCACCACAGAAGTTTTTATCTCGGCACCTTCCATCCAGCACGGACGCCCGCCCATGCCTTCCACCGTTTTCGACAGCGACATTTTTCGTGATGCGTTCGGCTCGCCGGAGATGCGGGCGATCTTTTCCGATGCAGCGCTGGTTGCGCGCTATGTTGAGGTGGAAGTGGCGCTGGCCAAGGTGCAAGGTGCGCTCGGGTTGATTCCGGCTGACGCCGCAGCCGCCATCGGCAAACATGCGGACGCAGCCAAGCTCGACATGGCGAAGCTGAAAACCGAGACCGATCTCGTCGGCTATCCGATCGTCAGCGTGGTGCATCAGGTGCAAAAACAGGTGGGAGACGCCGGGCGCTACCTGCATTGGGGTGCCACCACACAAGACATCATGGATACCGCCACTGTGCTTCAGGTGCGCAGCGGACTGGACCTGATCGATCGGGACCTGAAGACAATCGGCGACGATCTTGCGGCGCTTGCCGACAAGCACCGCACGACGGTGATGGCTGGCCGCACCCATCTGCAGCATGCGCTGCCGACCACGTTCGGGCTCAAAGTCGCGGTGTGGTTGTCGATGATCGACCGGCATCGCCAACGGTTGGCGCAGGTGCGGTCGCGCGTTCAGATGGGGCAATTCGGCGGCGCGGCCGGTACGTTGGCATCGCTGAAAGACAAAGGGCTGGCGGTCCACGATGCGCTCTGCGCCGAACTCGGGCTCGAATGCCCGGTGGTGCCGTGGCATGTGGCGCGCGATGGCTTGGCCGAAGTGGTGGGGTTGCTCGGATTGGTGTGTGGCACGCTCGGCAAAATCGCCACCGACGTCATGTTGCTGATGCAGACGGAGGTGGGCGAGGCGTTCGAACCATTCATGCAGGGGCGCGGGTCGTCGTCGACCATGCCGCAGAAGCGCAATCCGATCAGCTCCGAATTGATGGCGGCTGCCGCCCGCAGCGTGCGGCAGGATGTGGGCTTGATGCTGGATAGCCTCGCTGGTGCCGATCACGAGCGGGCGACGGGGCCATGGCATCTGGAATGGATTGCGTTGCCGCGCGCCTTCATCGCGACCGGCGGCGCGCTGGCGCAGGCAAAGTTCCTTGCCGGCGGGCTTATCGTTGACGCGGCGCGGATGCGCAAGAACCTGGACATGACCGGCGGGCTGATCGTGGCGGAGGCCGTAATGATGGCGCTGGCCGAAAAGATCGGCCGGGGGCCGGCCCATGATTGCGTGTATGGCGCGTGCCGGCGCGCGCTCGACGGCGGCACCATGCTGCTCGATGAACTCAAGAAGGAACCACAAGTGACCCAAGCGATTTCTCCTGCAACGCTGGCGCGGCTGGTCGATCCGGCGCACTATCTCGGCACCGCAGACCAGATGATCGATCGCGTGCTGGCTGCGCACAGGGCTTTGCGCTAGCTTTGCGTTGTATTTGAAATTTCGCGGGAGAATTCATGCCATGCAAAGGTTTTGGAACAGCAATTTCCCTTTGAACGTCGGATTGGTTATCGCTGGCGTGACAGCGCTGCAGTTCGCGCCAGCCTACAACACCGAGGCCGACGCGGCCAGCGTCACCGCCTGCAGCCGCTATGGCAAGGGTTGCATCACAGCTCCGGTGCGTCGCACACGCACCGAACTACAGGTCCGCTTCCCAGGTGGTACCTGGGTTGGCTGTGCCGGCGACTGCCGCGAAAAGCTGCGCGATGAATCGCTCGACTTCTGGGATACGCACAAGCCCGAAAATGGCCGTGGTGGCGGCCGCAGGTGAGACCGTGAGGCAGCCGTCACGGGCATTGACGACGGTGGTGTTCGACGTCGGCATGGTGTTGCTGGCGTGGGATCCGCGCCATCTCTACCGCCAAATTTTCGACGATCCGGTGGAAATGGAGTGGTTTTTGGCCAACGTCTGCACGTTGGAATGGAACCTGGCGCAGGACGGCGGCAGGTCGTGGCCCGACGCTGAGGCCGAGGTGATTGCGCATTTCCCGGCCTACACAACTCAGATCCGGGCGTTTCGGTCGCGCTGGCAGGAGATGGTGCCGGGGGCAATCGCGGGCACGGTAACGATCCTGGAAAAGCTGGCTGAGGCCCGCGTGCCGCTCTATGCGATCACCAATTTTGCGAGCGATACGTTTTTGGAATCTCGAGCGCGGCATCCGTTCTTCGAGCATTTCCACGGCATCGTCGTGTCGGGCGAAACCGGGCTGTTGAAACCCGATGCCGCCATTTATCATAGGCTGGCAAGCGACTTCGGCGTCGATCTCGAAAGCTGCGTATTCATCGACGATGTCGATCGCAACGTCGCGGGCGCAGAGGCGGTTGGCATGCACGCCCTGCTCTTCACCGGTCCCGATCAACTCGCCAAAGACCTTGTCGCGTTGGGCTTTCCGGCGGTGTAGGCTCGTTGGCAGTGAAACGAGTTGCCGGAGACAATCGCGATGAACGGTGCTGAAAGCCTGGTGCGGACGCTGGTGGATGGCGGCGTCGATGTGACGTTCGCCAACCCCGGCACGTCGGAGATGCACTTCGTGGCGGCGCTCGACCGGGTCGATGGCATGCGCTGCGTGTTGTGCCTGTTCGAAGGCGTGGCAACCGGTGCCGCCGATGGTTACGCGCGGATGGCTGATAAACCGGCAGCGACCCTGCTGCACCTCGGCCCCGGTTTTGGCAACGCGCTGGCGAACGTGCACAACGCCAAGAAGGCGAACCAGCCGATGATCAACGTGGTCGGCGACCACGCGATCTATCACAAACGCTTCGACAGTCCGCTGACGTCGGACATCGAAACCATAGCCAAGCCCGTGTCGCATTGGGTGCGCACGGGCGCGTCGAGCCTGACGGTGGCTGCCGACGGCCGCGACGCGATCATCGAGGCACGGCGCTATCCGGGTAAGATCGCGACGCTGATTTTGCCGGCCGATACGGCGTGGGGTGAAGGGTCCGGCCCCATCGCTGTGCCACCGCAGCGGGCGCGCTCCAAGGTCGACCAGGCGGCGGTGCGCGATACGGCTGATTTGCTGGCGCACGGGCCGGCAACGATGCTGCTGATCGCCGACGTCGGGTTGCGCGCCAACGCGCTAGCGTGGGCGTCGCGGATTGCACAGAAGACCGGCTGCCGGGTAATGGCACCGGGGGCCAACGCGCGCGTCGAGCGGGGCGCGGGCCGGGTGTCGATCGGGCGCATTCCGTATCCGGTCGAGCAGGCCTTGCAGGTGCTGCAAGGCGTCAAGCATCTGGTGTTGGTGGGGGCATCGCCGCCGGTTGCGTTCTTCGCCTATCCCGGCAAGCCCAGCGTGACGACGCCGCCGGATTGCCAGATCCATACGCTGGCCGAACCGCACGAAGACCTGGCCGACGCGCTTGAACGGTTGGCGGACGCGGCGGGTGCGACGACAACAAAGCCGCTGCTGGCGGCCCATAAGCTACCGGCGTTGCCGGCGGACCAGAAACTGACGCCGGAAACCATCGGCGCGGTGGTGGGCGCGCTGCTCCCGGAGGGGGCCATCATCGTCGATGAATCCGTCACCACTGGCCGCAACTTCTTCGCCACCACGGAAGGCGCGCCGCCGCACGACTGGCTGCAACTGACGGGCGGTGCGATCGGCGAAGGCATGCCGCTGGCGGTCGGCGCGGCGGTGGCATGTCCGGATCGCAAAGTGATCAACCTCGAAGCCGATGGGTCCGGCATGTACACGCTACAGGCGCTGTGGACCGAGGCGCGCGAAAAGCTGAATGTGCTGACGATCATATGGGCCAACCGCGCCTACCGCATTCTGCGCGGCGAACTGGCCAACGTCGGCGCGGAAAATCCCGGCCGCAAGGCGCACGACATGCTGTCGCTCGACGACCCGGCACTGGACTGGGTTTCGCTCGCACGTGGCATGGGTGTTGACGGCGTGCGAGTGACCACCACCGACGCGTTCGCCAAGGCGATGAAAGCCGGAATCGCGCACACCGGGCCGTTTCTGATCGAGGTGGTAATTTAGGGGGCAACTCAGTTTATAAGGATCGCGGGTGTCACGTCTCCGGCGGACATCGTTGTCGCAGGCACCGCGCGGTGTGCGCCAGATGTTGGCGACCGTCGGCGACCGCGCGCTCGATATAGTCGGCGAGTTTGGCTGAGCCGATGCCGTGGAGAACCGAGAGCGCGGCCATGCGCTGGTACTCCTGGCCACTCGTCCAGGCCCTTTCGGCCAATGCCTCTGCTTTGCCCGACTTCATGACCCCGAGGGCGAGCAGGGACCGGCGAGAAACATATTCATTTTTGTCGTCCACCAGTTGCAATAGAATGGCTTCCGCCTCAACTTGGTGTGAGTTGGCTTTGCCAAGCTGATGGGCGAGTTGCCACTTCGCGTCGTTCTCAATTGCAGCCACAGACATCGCAGCAAGGGCAAGCAGCGCGTCGATCCGGCTCGCCAGCTGGCCGGCTAGATACTCGCTCTCGTTATCGCGTGCGATGGCATAGAGAAGGTCGGCAACGTCGTCTCTCGACCAATGATCCGCCGGCGTCGCATTCAGCAACGCGATGGCTTCCGCACGCAAATCCGCCCAGTCGCTGTAGTCACATTCCCACTCGGCTGGACGCGTTGCGCGCGGCAGCGCTTCGGCCCACGCGCGGAATTTTCCCACTTCATTGCGGAGCGTCATCGCAGACTCTTGGCTCACCTGACCGCGAACGGGGCCATGTAGGGGCGGCCGTGGGGGACGCCAGCGAGCACCACGCCGGCGGGTTTGAGTTGCAGTTTGCCCGGCCGTTTGTTGTTGCGCGTATCGACGAATTCAACAGGCCCTTCGACCATCTCAAGAAATGAAACGTCGGCAGGCGCGCCGATCGCGAGCGTGCCGAGCTTGCCGCCGCGATTGATGATTTTCGCTGGCACCGCCGTCGCCATCGAAACCACCTGCTCCAGCGGCAGGCCGAAATTGAGGAATTTGCTCATCACGTTGGTCAGGTAGGGCACGCCCGGTGAGTTGGCGGAGAAGACGTGCACGTCGGAGGAAATCGTGTCGGGCATGAGGCCTTGCGCCATCGCGGCCTCGGCCACCGTGTAGTCGAACGATCCGCCGCCATGCCCGATATCGAACATGACGCCGCGCCTCTTGGCTTCCAGCGCGGCGGGCAGCAGCTTACCCTCCTGCACGATGTTGGTAAATTTGCCGGCGAGATTGGGTGCGCCGGAAAAACAATGGGTCAGGATATCGCCGGAGCGCAGGACGTCGAGTATCTGCGTCATGAGTTCGGGCGTTTCGACGCCGCCGATGTGCACCATCACGCGGCCGTTGGTGCCGGCGCGTTCGCACGCCAAAATGGCGCGCTTCAACGGTTCGAGGCCATGCTTGGCGATCACGTTGTCGCTCATGCGCACCTTCGCGCCGATGACGAGATCGCTGTTCTCGGCGATGGCCTTGGCGGCCGCGTCGACCTGGGCGTAATCGAGATTGTAAAGTTCTGGGATCGGAAAGCCTGCAAGACCCATGATGCCGATATGCACAAAGGCGAACAAGCGCGCGCGGGTTTGCGGCACGATCAGCCGCCGGAATGCGGCGAAGTTGTTGGCACCAGCGTCGCCAGCCGAAACCAGCGTGGTGGTGGCCTGATACGGAATGAGTTCATCGGCCGGGATGCCGATGCCGGAGCCGTAGGGATAAACGTGTGCATGCAGATCGATCAATCCGGGCACGGCGAGCTTGCCGGACGCATTCAAAACCTTATCGGCTTTTTCGGCGGCAATGTCCGCCTCGACCGCTTCGATCAAACCGTAGCGGACACCAATGTCGCGTTTGGCACGCAAATTCTGGCTCGGGTCCAGCACCTCTGCGCCCTTGATGAGCAGGTCGAATTTGTCGTTGGGGCCCATGCTTGCGTGAAGGGCAAGCGGGCTCAGTCCGGTCAGTGCCGCTGACGCAGCGGTAGCCGAGCTGAGCAGAAACTTGCGACGTGACGGATTGTCCGGCATGGAGGCCCCCTGCTGATCGACCTACCGCCAGCGTCAATCAATCAATGGCCGGGAGTCAAGTAAATCCCCAGTTTCGTCGTTGGCGCGGCGCGTTTTTGGCGACCTCAAAACCAGCGCCGCACGTTTTGCTTGTATGCAACATATGCCGCGCCGAATTTGCGCTCCAGATAGGCTTCCTCGCGTTCGATCGCCAGCTTGGTGACAGCAAAAACAGCGAACGGAGCCAAGACGATGAACCACAGATCATCGAACAGCAGGCCGAGCGCCAGCAGCAGCAGCGTGAAGCCGAGGTACATCGGATTGCGCGTATGCCGATAGATCCCGTCGACCACGATCGCGGTGGTCGGCCGATTGGGCGGAATGGCTGTGCCTGCGCGATTGAAGCGGCGGCCCGCGAGCGCGAGCAAGACGATGCCAAGTGCGGCCATGCCGCAGCCAAGCAGCAGTGCGGGCATGCGGGCCGCACTGGATTGGAACGACCAGTTGCTGAACCAGCCAAGCAACGCGGCCGATATCGAAGCGATCACATAAATGATCGGTGGCCAGGGGGTGGGGCTCGATGCCTCGCGCGGTGTGTCCATGGCGGTCTCCGATGGCTTTAGCCGAACTGCGGTGCGCATACTTTTTCAGCAAGCACCCTATCACAGCTTTGTCAGGGCGTTTGCGCATCTAGCGGTGCAAGGCTATTACACCCCTCGGTTCCGATCACGCGTACCCATCGCAGCACAAAGCGGATCTCATGAAACTCGCCATGCTCGCGCGCAACGCGACCCTTTATTCGCACCGACGCATCGTGGAGGCGGCGCGCACGCGTGGCCACGACATCGACGTGATCAATACGCTGCAAGTGCACATGAACATCACCTCATCGCATCCGGCGCTGCGCCACGGCGGCAAGACGCTGCCGCTGTACGACGCGATCATCCCGCGCATCGGCGCGTCGGTGACCCATTACGGACTGGCAGTGTTACGGCAATTCGAGATCCAGGGCGTGTTTCCGCTCAACGAAAGCGTCGCCATCGGACGGTCGCGGGACAAGCTGCGGGCGCTGCAATTGATGGCGCGGGACGGCATTGGGCTGCCGGTGACGGCGTTCGCGCATGGGCCGCGCAAGGCCGAGGATGTGATCAAGGAAGTGGGCGGGGCACCCTGCGTCATCAAGCTGCTCGAGGGCACGCAGGGGATGGGCGTGATCCTGGCTGAAACGGTGGCGTCGGCGAAGTCGATCATCGAGGCGTTCAGCGCCGCCAAC
>JANXYD010000402.1 GCA_025350265.1 Hyphomicrobiaceae bacterium
GTGTTCTCGTTGCTGTTGACGGCATAAATCTGGCGTTGCGCGCCGGCGGGGCGGGCGATCGGCGGAACATAGGCGACGGAGGGAAATTCGGGGTCGAGGCGGCTGTCGCCTCCATTCATGTTGCGAATGCCGATGGCGCGAGTGGCCGCGATCGCGGCTTCAAACGGGGTGGCATCGCCGCTCCACAGATACAGCTTGGCGCGCTTGCCCTTGGGCGCGAAATTCTCCGAAATCTTCAGCGCTCCGGCGACTTCGAGGTCGAGATCGAACGGCGCACGCAAATAGGTGCGCGGCAAGTCGTCGGAGCCGGCGACGAAGCTGTCGTAACGCTGGTTGACGACGGTCTTGCCGGCGGCGCGGGCAATGGCTGTCGTGAGACGCTCGCGCAACGGCTGATCGGGCGAGCGGTAGGCCTTGATCAGCTTCATTTCGGCATCGCGGTCGTAGTGGTCGAAAAAGCTCCAGTTGTAGGGGTGGGTGTGGGTGTGACTGGCGACTTCGACCTGCGGCAAGGCATAAAGTCTGCGAGCGACGACGCCACCGGACGCCAAGCCGCCGAGCAACGGATTGACGTCGCCGGCGATCAAACCAACCGAGACGGGAAGATCGGGAAACGGTTCGATCAACTCGCGCGCCACCACCTCGGACGACAGCATTTGCCGGTAGCCTTCGACCTCCGACAGATTGTTCCAGCCATCGCCGTCGATTTGGCTGATGTAGAGGCGACGGCCGGATACGGTCGTCACGTCGGGAATGGGGAAGCGTTCCATTCCCAGGCTTTTAGCGAAGAATTCGAATGGATTGATCACCCAGCTCAATCGATCGGTATTGGGCTCGAGGGTAACGGTGAAGTTCTGCGCGGCGAAGCCTCCGTGCTCACTGGTGGCGACCACGACGGCGTTCTGATGGCCGGTCGGAGTGTCGGCATCGATGACCAGGTGGGCGCGGGCTTCGCTGTTGCGACGGAGCATCAGCGGAAAGCCGGGCAGCGCCTTGTCGAGCTTCTGCTCAAAACCGATCATGCCATCCTGCGTAAGGATCTTTGCGCGATAGGTAAGATCGATGAAGCTGCCGCCATGACTGAGGCCGAGCGGGGCGAGGATGCGATTGATCGCGGGGATCATCTCGTCGCTCTCGCGCGGAGCGATTTCACCGAGCATGACATAGCGCACGCCGGTGGCGGTGGCCTTCTCGAGCCAATCGACATACGCCGCCGGCTTCTCCAGCGGCTCGAGGAACCAGGTTACGATAGCCTGATAGCCAACCAGCTCGGATGCCGCAGGCAGCGCCGCGTTCACGTCGCGATAATCGAGGATGTAGCCAAGATGGTTGAGCGGCATTTCGGCCAGCTTATGCAGGCGGCTCTGATGCGGCGGCCCCTCCTGCTTGCTGTCGTAGAGGGCGAGGATCGAGCGCTTGATCGTGCGGCCGGAAAACTCGACATCGAGTGCGCGTCCGCTGTGCAAGGGTATGAGGCCAGCGATCAGTGTGAGCAATAGAATGCACAGGACGCGGGTGCGGCGCAGATAGCGGCCAACACCGACAGTCGACGACAGAGCCGAGGCGAACGATTGCTGCGACGTGGGCATGGCGGTTCTTTTCAGAGGTGCGCGCGACAATCGACGCACTCCATTTCCTAGCTTACTCGCATACGGGACGCGAGGCCGGAAACGCCGCAGAGATAAAACGCCGAGTGTGGCGGATTTATACCCACCTTCGCGGGTACTGACCTGTGAAGGTGGGTATCCGCGCGCGGGCTGGTGGGGCGGCCGTGCGCAGACAAAGGGTACGCAGAAGCTGCCGGGATCAGCGCGTTACGACGACCCTGGTGGCATACATGCCGTTGCTTTCGACCAGCTTGTAGAGAATCGCGGCGTTGGTGGGGTCGAGGCGGATGCAGCCGTGTGAGGCGGGATTGCCGAGATGGTTGGTTTGGGTGGTGCCGTGAATGGCGGTGCCGTCCTCGCCGATCGAAATCAGATACGGCAAGGCCATGTTCCACTTCTTCGAGTAGTAGTACGGCGTCTGCGCGAACGGCTGATAGGTGCCGGCGCGCGTGTTGTAACCGTCCCGGCCAGTCGACACGCGCCAGGAATACCGTTTGACGCCATCGACCATGACTTCCATGCGCTGTTGCGACAGGTTCACCTTGGCCACCACTTCGGAAGCTGATGCAGTCATCGCCCACAGCGGCAGCGCCGCCAAAACCACTCCGCCAAACTTGATCGCGATCGAAACAACATCACGCGGCTGCATGTCTTCGCTCCGTCAATCCAAGGGTCGAATCAGGTGAGTAAATGCGCAGTCTGTGCCATACAATGCGCGCCCACACCATGCAGCCATTATAGTTACCGCATGAGTGATTGCTGTGACAACCACGCCACACGAAGTGTGTATTCGCCAACAAGACAGCAGACGATGCTTGTGCACGAGGGGCGAATCCCTGTCTCGTGCGAAGGCGAAAGACATTTTGGAGAGAGCCAATGACGAACATCAAGAAAGCCGTTTTTGTCGCTGCCATGATCAGCGCGGCCGTTGCTGTCAGCGCCTGCCGCCGTGAAGTCCCCGAGCCGAACGGCCTCGGCGCAAAGGACATCGCCGCGACCAAGTCGATCAACTGATCGATCACCGAATAACCGGATCGGCGTTGCCCTCGGCAAGAGCGTGAATGCTGTTTCGGCTATGAGCCTTCCCTGGCGAGCTTCGGTTCGCCAGGGATTTTTTTTGCCCGCTGCCGGGCAAGACACGGGCACCATGGAAAGAGCGGGAACTGGCTTGCAAGCGGGCGCGTTGCTTCCGTCACACAACTGACGATGTGAAGGATAAGTCATGAAACGCGGATTAGGTGTGCTGGGACTTTCTGCGTGCATAGCGTCGACGGCGATAGCCCAGACGAGTGCGCCGGTGACTGCGCCACAAACCAATCAACCGGGCCAGCAGACAATCGTCGTCAATCCAACGGTCGATGAATGCGCGACGGGTTGGAATTCAAATCTGAAGTGGTCGCAGACGCAGTTCGACCAGATGTGCGCAACGCTGAGCCGGAGCAAATGATAGGCGCGCCAGCAGTGGGACGATCTGACAGTCTATCCTGATGCACGCCTCACCCTCGTTCAGCGACGCGACCCCGCGCGCCGCATCGGTTCGGGGCCACCGGTTTCACCGAACAGCTCGACCAACTTGTCGGTCATCGCTCCGGCAAGTTCGGTCGGATCGGAAATAGTGACGGCGCGCTTGTAATAGCGCGTGACGTCGTGGCCGATGCCGATGGCGATGAGTTCGACCGGCGAACGATTTTCAATTTCGTCGATCACCTGACGCAAATGCATTTCCAGGTATGAACCGGAGTTGACCGACAACGTACTGTCATCGACCGGCGCGCCATCGGAAATCATCATCAGAATACGCCGGTTTTCTTGGCGTCCGAGCAGCCGCTTGTGTGCCCAGGCCAGCGCCTCGCCATCGATATTCTCTTTCAGCAAGCCTTCGCGCATCATCAACGCGAGACTGCGCTTGGACCGGCGCCACGGCGCGTCCGCATTCTTGTAGATGATGTGGCGCAGATCGTTGAGACGGCCGGGGTTGGCAGGTTTGCCGGCGGCCAGCCAGGCTTCGCGTGCCTGTCCACCCTTCCACGCCTTGGTCGTGAAGCCGAGGATCTCGACCTTGACGCCACAGCGTTCAAGCGTGCGGGCGAGAATGTCGGCGCAGCAGGCCGCGACCATGATCGGGCGGCCGCGCATGGAACCGGAATTGTCGAGCAGCAGTGTAACGACGGTGTCCTTGAAGTCCGTATCGCGTTCGCGCTTGAACGACAGCGCGGACATCGGATCGACGATGACGCGAGTAAGGCGAGCGGGATCGAGCACACCCTCTTCGAGATCGAAATCCCAGGAGCGGTTCTGTTGCGCCATCAGCTTGCGCTGCAATTTGTTGGCGAGACGGGCAACCGCGCTCGACAGGTTACGCAACTCTTTGTCGAGGAACGTTCTGAGGCGCTCAAGTTCGTCAGGGGTGGACAGTTTGTCGGCGTCGATTTCCTCATCCGAGGCGCGCGAGTAGACTTTGTAGCCGAACGCCTCCGGATTATCGAGCACGTTGTGATTGGGTCGCCATGGCTCAGGCGTATCGGCCATGTCGTCGCCGTCGTCCTCGCCGTCGAACATATCGGCTTCGGCAGCTTCAGAGGTTTCCGATTGCTCGCCTTCTTCGCCCTCGGCGCGCTGGTCTTCGCTCGGCGTATCCTGCTGGTCGGCACCTTCCTGCTGTTCCTGGCTTTCAGCGTCACCGCCTTCGGCCTGATCCTGCTCCTTGTCGTCGCCGTCGTCGGGCTGGCCCTCGGCCGCACTTTCAGTGAGGTTGAGATCCTTGAGCAAGTCGCGGGTGATCTTGCCGAACGCGTGTTGGTCGAGATGGGTCTGCTGCAGCCGGGCCAGTGTTTTGCCACCCTTCTCCTCGATGAAGGAGCGCCACAGATCGACCATCCGGCGAGCAGATTCGGGCGGCGGCAACCCAGTCAGCTTTTCGCGCAACAGCAGGGACACGGCGTCCTCTAGCGGCGCGTCGGCGCGTTCGTTGATTTCGGCGTAGCGGCCGTGGCCGTATTGATCATCGACCTTGGCCGTGAGATTGAGCGCCATGCCCGGCATGCGATTGGCACCGACGGCTTCGATGCGCGCCTTCTCGGCGGCCTCGAACACATTGCGGGCGGGGCCGGCGGGCGGCGCGAGCTTGCGATGAACGCGCTTGTCATGCACTGCGGCGGTCAACGCAAGACTGTCGGCCCAGCCGCGAATGACGGCGATTTCCTTGGCCGTGGGCAGGCGCGAAGGTTCGGGCAGCGAGACGTTCTTGCCCTCGATTTCCGGCTTTCCGGGACCAAAGGCGACCTGCACTTCCTTGTCGCCGGCGATGGCACGAACAGCGAGGCCCAACGTACGCTTGAACGGCTCGGTCGGCGCTTCTTTCTTATTGGTCGGCGGTGGAGACATCGGCATGGGTCCGGAGATCGGAGGAAGGTTGGCCGGTTTATCCCATGCTGTTGCGCCGGGCGCAAATTGGATCATGCCGCAGGGGCTTGTGTATCGCGTGATGCGGCGCTGGATGGCCATCGAGTCGAACTTTCGACCTCATAGCCCTGATTTTGTCATGGCCGCGAAGGCGGCCACCCAAGCAAGCGGCGAGAGGGACTCGCCATTGAAGTCGCATAAGTGTGCAATGCTGGGCAGGGCAAATCGAGATTGCTACCGAAGGTCAACATACACTTGCTTGGGTGGCCGCCTTCGCGGCCATGACGGAGACTGGGGCCAGGACTTGGTGCCAGGACCTCTAGCAATTAACGTACCCAACGTAAGTCGTGCGTATTTGCCCGTGCACTTGGCTAATGGCTGCGTGCGACGTATTGATCGCGGCTTAAACTGCCGAACGGAAATCCCGCCATGCCACCTGTCGACCTGCTGTTTTCGACCCAGATTTATCAGGCGCGGCCAGCGGGCACGAAGGCGCAGCGGTTGTGCCAGGATTTGGGCCGCGCGTGCCATGCGATTGCCGAGGGCGACGTGGCCGGACAGGCCTGGTGCCGCGAGCATGGCTATCACGGGTACACGTCGTATGGCTCCCTGAATGACTTGGTGTGGCGCGATCCGGTGATTGCGGATTTGGCGGCAATGCTCGACGCGCACGTGGCGACGTTCGCGCGCGAACTGGAGCTGGATCTGGGTTCGCGACCGCTGATGCTCGACAGCTTGTGGGTGAATATTCTCGAACCCGGCGGGATGCATGCGGGCCATATTCATCCGGGCAGCGTGATCAGCGGCACCTATTATGTGGCTTTGCCGGCGGGCGCTGCGGGCTTGAAATTCGAAGATCCGCGATTGCAGCTGATGATGGCATCGCCGCCGCGCCGGGCGAAGGCTTCGCCGCGCAACCGGCGTTTCGTGGAGGTGACGCCGAAGCCGGGGACGATTTTGCTGTGGGAGAGCTGGCTCCGCCACGAAGTGCCGCCGTCACGCGCGCAGGAGCCACGCATTTCGATCAGCTTCAATTACAATTGGCCGGCACCGGCTGCGGTTGTCGTCGACTGACGATCGGTAGAGCTACGCGCTGCAGCGTCAGAGCGATGCTCCGCATCGACCGTTGCGATGCTCCGCATCGACTGTTGCGATGCTCCGCATCGACGCGCACGGCATGACGGCACTGTTTCACGCGGGCACGGTTGCATCCGTGTAGATGCGCAGGAACAGCATGATCCAGAATGCCAGCAGGGTGATGACGCCGACGGTGTAGGCCAAGGCACGGAACCGCACGATGTTGGGGCCGAGGTGGATGGCCGCGTGCACATAGCGCGAAGCCACGAAAATCCACGCCAGCGTTGTCAAGACGACATCGTTCTTGCGCAGGATGATTGCGAACGCGACCCCGATGAAGAACAGCACCGGCATCTCGAACTGGTTCTTGAAGTTGTTCGCCGCCTGGGTTGCTGCGTCCGACCATTGGTAGGTGCCGAGCGCAACATCACGCGCGTCGGGCGATGTTTTGGCCTGGCTCAAAGATTGCGCGCGCGTGCGACCCATCCAGATCACGACCAGGAAGGTCAACAGGACTTGCAGAAATACCGGCGTCAGAAGGCTTGTGACATGCATCTAGAAATCTCGCGCATTGGGAGCCTCGGGTTTTGAGGCGTAGGCGGACCAGAGCGGCAAATGTCTCATGCCAGTGGTTCAGTGGCAAGCTGGCCGGTGAACCACAGAATTGTCGTCCCTGTTTTGCCGTGCCCCTTATCAAAACACGGCTTTAGAGGCCGGCCAATCGCAGCGCCAGTGCACCTGCTGATGCGACCGCGAGGACTGCGATGACATTCCAGTGCCGCCACAGCAGCAGAAATGCACTGACCGCCGCAAGGATCACAATCCGCCAGTCGAGGGTTGATATGTCGGGTGTCCACAGCTTGAGCGGGCCGGCGGTGTTGAGCGTGACGCGGCCGAAGAAGACATGCAGCGCGAACCACATCGCGAGATTGAGGATAACACCGACCACCGCCGCCGTGACACCGGCCAATGCGCCCTTGAGTTTCGGTTGACTGTTGAGCCACTCGACGTAGGGACCGCCGGTGAACACCCACAGAAAGCAGGGCGTGAACGTGGCCCAGAGCGTGATCGCGGCACCAGCAATGCCCGTCGCCACGGACGGGCCGCCACCGCCATGACGGAAGCCAGCCAAATAGCCGACGAATTCGGTGACGAGGATCAGCGGGCCGGGCGTGGTTTCGGCGAGGCCGAGGCCATCCATCATTTCGCCGGCTGATATCCAGCCGTACTGCGTGGCCACATCCTGCCCCATGTAGGCGAGCACCGCATACGCGCCGCCGAACGTGACGACGGCGAGCTTGGAAAAGAAATATCCGATCTGCGACAGAACGTGGCCGCGGCCGAAGATTCCAGCAACCGCGAGCAGCGGACCGATCCAGATGGCAAGCCACGTCGCGGCGGTAGCGATCGTGCGCGACAGGGCGACGCCGTGGACGGTCTCCGATGCGGCGATCACAGCCGCGGAACTGCCTTGCCTGACGGCGAGCACGTAGCCGATGGCGGCAGCCGCGAGCACCAGCAGCGGATAGGGCGCACCGAAGAAGAAGATGGCGACGAACGACAGCGCGGCAAGCAACCAGTACGCCGGTCCCTTCAAGGCACGTTTTGCGATGCGCAACAGGGCTTCGATGACGATCACCAGCACGGCCGCTTTGATGCCGAGAAACAGCGCCTCGATGGCGGGCACGTTGCCGAACGCGGCGTAGATCATCGACAGTGCCAACACCACGCATGCGCCGGGCAACACGAACAACAGGCCAGCGGTGAGGCCGCCGCGAATGCCGTGCAGACGCCAGCCGATATAGGTTGCAAGTTGCATCGCCTCGGGGCCGGGCAACAGCATGCAGAAGTTCAGCGCGTTGAGGAAGCGGCCGTCGTCGATCCATTTGCGTTCGTCGACCAGCATGCGATGCATCAGCGCGATCTGTCCGGACGGACCGCCGAACGACATCAGGCCGATACGCAGCCAGACGGCGAAGGCTTCGGCGTAGGTGGGCGAAGCCTGCGGTTGAGTTTGCACCGAATCTTGCATGGGTTGGTCCTGCAAAGTTTTGAATAACGATTCTCGCACCGGTGGGCGAGATGCTCACAACTGTCACCCTGGGCCTTGTGCCCAGGACCCAGCCATCCCCAGTTTCAAAATGCCAAACACCGCTGTGCCACCGTCACAACTCACAATCTTCTGCCGAGTATGCCGAACCCTCGGTCCTGTGCACAAGGCCCAGGATGACAGCGGAGGCTAAGATGCGAGTTGCGCTCGTTGGGCTTTCCGGCGCTTACACGCCAGGCTTCGTCGCCGGCCAGTTGTGAGTTTCGGCGGTGGCGTCGCGACACCACCGATAGAACGCGTCGTACATCACCATCGCGGCATCGAGTTGCGCGAGATCGTCCTTGAACATCCGGGAGTACCCCAACGATGCGGCGACGAGACCGGCGGCCTCGGGCGCAAGATCGAGACGCGCAGTGTCCGCACCACGCACGATCTTGGCCAGATGCAGCAGCGCCGGCGACGTCAGCGCAAACTCCTCGATCATGGTATCGAACGTGCAGGTCTCGCCGCGATGGCTCCAGTAGACGCCGTCGATATCGAACGGCGTCGCACCGAATCGCTCAGCGACCAGCAGCACTTCCGGCGGCGCGACGAACAAAAACACCGCCGACGGATCGACAAAGCGCTTGATCAGCCATGGGCAGGCGATGCGATCGATTTTCGGCCGCGCGCGCGTGACCCACACGGTGCGGCCTTCGGCATCGCGTTGTGGCAGCTTGGCCGCTGGCACCAGCAGTTGACCGGCATCGCGCCACGCCAGCACACCGCCCTCGAGAGATTGGGCCTCGACGCCTTCGTGACGCAACCAGGCAGCCGTGCCCTGGCTGAGTTTCTGGCCCTTCTGGCAGGCGACGACGACGGATCTTCCTGCATAGAGTTTCGCCCACGACGCAACCTGCCGGAAGTCGCGGCGGTGGGAGCCTGGGATTAGGCGGGGGTCGGCGTTGAAGTCCTCGTCGATGCACACGTCGACGATATCGGGCGAACCCGGCAAGCCGATCAGGCGTGACATCTGCTGTATTGTGATTTCAGTTGGTGAGGTCATGATGGCGTCCGATGCTCGACGTCCAGACAAATTCGTCTGCGACATTCGATGATTGTGGACGCGACTTTAGGCCGTAGCCTCACGGGGCAATCGCGAAACACCCCTTGTGGCCGTCGTACCGCATGGTATCGCGGCTTGTCAACGCCGCCCGCGGCACGCCTCCGATCAGATGCGTCCCACTCGGGCCGCATGTTTGAATTGCTCGGTCACGAAGTCGAATGCGTAGAAGCTATCGACGCACTGATACAGCACCAGGAAGAAGATGGGATAAAAGACTTGCGGTTTGCGATCAGCAAATTCAGCGCAATGCTGTGCCACGGCATTCGCACGCACACTCGATTGCAACAGCGCGACCCCGCCAAATGCGAGCATGACCGCGCCGATGATGTCGCTCGGCCAATGATACAGCAGGTAGACGCGCGGTATGGCCACGACAATGGCGACCCACGCAGTCGCGGCCATTCCCCAGCCTCGCGACACGCTCCAGATCAAGGCTGCCAGCGCGAAGTGCAACGTCGCCGTATCGCTGGGAAAACAGCTTCCGTAGCCCCAATCAACAGCCAGACCGGCCGGCATCTTCAGTCCCAGGTCGGCGGCGGTGGCGAACGGACGCGTATGAACCGGCAGGATGAATTGCATTGCCTTCGCTGTCATCGTCACACAAACGACAGCGGCCAATCCGAGCTGAAACCGCCCCCGCACGTGCGCGGCTTCGTCATCAAACCACGCCCACAGCAAAACGGCGACCAGCGGGGCACAACGAAAGAAATGCCAGTCCGCAAGCAGGCGTACCGCCCCATCGAAGGCCGGCGCAATGCCGACCCACTGATTGACGGCGGCCATGACGCCAAGATCAAACCAGTTGAGATAGGATGCGCTCGAATGTTCCATGCGGGACCGTGCCCAAGCGAATAAATCAACGAGGGAGCCAGCCGCTTCATCGAGACAACCTGATAATTTTGCGCGAAGATATTTAATAAACCCTGAATGACAGCAACACAGCCAATCCAATCAGAAGGTTCTCCGACATGCGCGCAGCCACCGAGTTCGATGTGATCGTTTATGGGGCCACCGGCTTCACCGGCAAACTCGTGGCCGAATATCTGGCGCGGCGGGTGGCCGGCGGACTGGGTGTGCGATGGGCGATGGCGGGGCGCAATCTGGACAAGCTGGCGGCTGTGCGGGATGCGATTGGGGCACCTGCCGATACGCCGTTGATCGCGGCGGATGGCGAAGACGTATCATCGTTGAGTGCGATGGCGGCACGCACGAAGGCGGTGCTGACGACTGTCGGGCCGTATCAACTTTACGGCTCGGGGCTGGTGGCCGCGTGCGCGACCCGTGGCACGGACTATGTCGATCTCTGCGGCGAGCCGGCATGGATGGCTGAAATGATCGACAGTTACGACGCCAAGGCCAGGAGCAGCGGCGCGCGCATCGTATTCTCGTGCGGGTTTGATTCCATCCCGTTCGATCTGGGCGTGCATTTCCTGCAGCAGGCAGCGTTGCAGCAATTCGGCGCGATGGTTCCGCGCGTAAAAGGGCGCGTGCGTAAGATGAAAGGCACGTTTTCGGGCGGCACAGCGGCGAGCCTGAAGGCGACCATGGCCGCCGCTGCCAAGGATGCGAAAGTCTATGAGCGACTGCGCAATCCGTTCGCGTTGACGCCTGGGTTCACCGGGCCGAAACAACCGCACGGCATGAAGCCGGAATTGGATCCCGCGCTCGACGCCTGGGTAGCCCCTTTCATCATGGCGGCGATCAATACGCGCAACGTCCACCGCACCAATTTTCTGCTGCGACATGCGTACGGCCAAGATTTCATCTACGACGAGATGTTGGTCACAGGGCCTGGCGACAAGGGCAAGGCATTGGCCGAAGCAGTGGCTGCCGACAAGTCGATGGGCGGCGACGGCGGCCCCAAACCCGGCGAGGGACCGAGCAAGTCAGAGCGCGAGGCCGGCTTCTACGACGTGCTGTTCATCGGCGAGGCGAGTGACGGGAAATCGTTGCGCGCCAGCGTTTCCGGTGACATGGATCCGGGCTACGGCTCGACGTCGAAGATGATCACCGAGAGCGCGTTGTGCCTGATCCAGGACGTGCCCACCACAGCCGGCGGCATCTGGACGCCGGGTGCATTGATGGCCAAAGCGCTGACCAACCGGTTGCAACAGCACGCCGGGCTGACGTTCAAGCTGGAGTGACGATAGCTAGGGCGCGAGTACAGCGTATTGCGCCGACGCGCCCCTTCAGCTTCGAAATTGGAGCACCGCAATCGGAGCGGCGCAATACGTCCGACGTCGGGTTATTGCGCCCTACGCATGTCCCGAGAATTTCGATGACAACGTGTAGGTTGGCTCAAGCGCAGTGCAATATTGACTGCAGCAGCGTCGTAGTTGGCGTCTCGATTTCCGCCCAACCTCGAATGCCCTCAAGCAAGGCGGCGGTTTCGGTTGCTGGCATGGCATCGTTCTTTTGCCGGGATGGGGACTTGGCAGTCGCGCCCCATCGTCAAGAAGGCGCGTAGGTTATGACATCAGCAGTCAATCGCAATTTGCGTCGCACCATGACTTACATGACGATATCGACAGAGCCCCGCCGTTTGTATCGCAAAAATTATAGCAGGCTTTGCGATCTCGCGGTGTGCCGCCTTGTCTCCCAGGTCTATAGCACTTGGCCTCGACAACCTGGGTCTTTGCCATTGGCGCCGGGGCAAACTTCGCCGCGTCCGCGAACGAAAAACTGGTAGCGACCATAAGGCCGAAAACGAGAAAATATATTTTCATTGAATGAAATTCCTCCCGTTTGGCTTGATTTGAATCCATTATCAACAGCGCCAACTGGTCGCGAATTTGTGCTTTTGACAAGGTCGTTGCTGGATCTCACGAGAGCAAGATTGTGTCAGCGGCGCGCGGACGTTACGATGGTGGTACCGACAGGAGCCAAACGATGACTCAAACACTGAATGATGCGATCAATATGCCGGCCGGTTATCTCGACATGCCCGTGGAACGGCGCGCGGCAGCGATGGCGCACGCAGCGATGCTGTCTGCGACCATGCGCAAGCTGGCGGCCGAACTTCCGCTTACGGCCGATGTCGACGACTTCAAGCGCGTGCTGCAAGCAAGGGGCAAGTGATGTCTACTGGCAAGCTCGACCGGCTCGATTTCATGTCCGCGCGCGCACTCGGTCGCGCCATCGCCGACAAGCGGATTTCCAGCGTCGAGGCGACGACGCAGGCCATCGCGCGGCTCGACGAGGCACACAAACTCACCCATTGCATCATAGCGCGCGAGGCGGACGAGGCGCTGGCTGCGGCGAAGGCCGTCGATGCGGCGCTAGCCAAAGGTCAGACGTTGGGTCCGCTGGCGGGCGTGCCGCTGGCGCACAAGGATATGTTCGACCGCACGGGCAAGATAGCCAGCTGGGGTGCCAGGATCCGCGCCGAGACGCCGGCTACGCGCGACGCCACGGTGATCGCGCGCTTGCAGCAGGCCGGCGCGCTGCAGATCGCCGCGCTCCACCTGACGGAGTTTGCGTTCGGGCCGACGGGGCACAACTACGTGCTGGGTCACGCGCGCAATCCGTGGGATCCGCAGCGCATCACCGGCGGATCGTCGGCCGGCACCGCGTGTGCCGTGGCCTATGGTGCGATACCCGCCGGGCTCGGGTCTGATACGGCGGGCTCGCTGCGCTTGCCGGCGGCCAACTGCGGCATCACCTCGATCAAGCCGACGTGGAGCCGCGTCAGCCGTGCCGGTGCGATGCCGCTGGCGGCCTGCCTTGATGTGCTGGGCGTCATCTCCCGCCACGTCGAGGACTTGGCGCTGCTGCTGCACATTCTCGCCGGCCCCGATGGCCGCGACGCAGCAACCGCTGACGTGGCCGTGCCGGATTATCTGTCGACGCTGGATACCCCGGTCAAAGGCTTGCGAGTGGGGCTCGACGCGAAGGTGGCCGGTGAAGCCCATGCCGATGTGCAGGCGATGGTGCAAGCGGTGCTGCGCGTGCTCGGCGAGGCCGGGATGGTGCGCGCTGAGTGCGCGTTCCCCGACTGGACGATGCTCGATCATTCAGCCCAGGTCATGCAGTTGCCGGATGCGGCGGCAGCCCATGCCCATTGGCTGACGACGCGCCCCGACGATTATGGTCCGCAAGTGCGCGCGCGGCTTGAGGTGGGGCATTTCATATCCGGCGTCGATCACATGACGGCGTTGCGCGCGCGCGGCACGCTGCTGCAGCGCACACTGGACACCACCTTCAAGGACATCGACGTCGCGATTTTGCCGATCACGGCCGATCCGCTGCCGACCATCGCGGAGTTGGATGTGGCTGGTAGTGCGGCCGTTCAGGCGACGATGGCGCGGGTGGTAAAATTCTGCCGTCCGATCAGCTATCTCGGGCTGCCGACGCTGACGCTACCGATCCCCCGATCGGGCAAGCAACTGCCGGGCGGCGTGCAGATCATCGGCCGGCCATTCAGCGAGCCACTGTTGCTGCGCATCGGGCAAGCCTATCAAAAGCTGGTGCCGCCTGAAATCGCGCGGCCGCTGTAGACGCGGGATGAAAGGCAGTCGGCAAGCCGCGTCGCTTTCACCAGCGCACGAGCACGGCACCCCAGGTGAAACCGCCACCCATGGCTTCCATCAGCACCAGCTTGCCTTCGGACAGCTTGTGGTTCTCGAAGGCCTGATTGAGCGCCAGCGGGATTGAGGCTGCCGACGTATTGCCGTGCTGCGCTAACGTGACCACGATGCGGTCCTCGGGAATTCCAAGTTTCTTGGCGATGCCATCGAGAATGCGTTTGTTGGCTTGATGCGGCACGAACAGATCGATCTCGCTGGTCGCCAACCCGGTCGTCACCAGCGCTTCTTCGATCACGCCGGAGATTTTTTGCACCGCGTGGCGAAACACTTCGCGCCCGTTCATGCGCAGATGTCCGACTGTCTGGGTCGTGGAGGGGCCGCCGTCGACGTACAGCAGGTCTTCGTAACGGCCATCAGAGCGGATGATGGTGGTGAGGATGCCGCGATCGTTGCGGCCACCCACCTGCGGCTGCGCTTCGAGCACGACGGCACCCGCGCCATCGCCGAACAGCACGCACGTCGAGCGATCCTTCCAATCGAGAATGCGCGAGAATGTCTCAGCCCCGATGACGAGCGCACGCTTGAACTGGCCGGTGCGCAGGAACGCGTCGGCGGTGGACAAGCCATAGACGAAGCCAGAGCAGACGGCCTGCACGTCGAAGGCCGCCCCCTTGGTGACGCCGAGCATGTTCTGGATGCGCACGGCGGTAGCCGGAAATGTGCGATCCGGCGTCGCGGTGGCGCAGATGACGAGATCGATTTCAACGGGATCGATACCGGCGCGAACCAGCGCCTGCCGTGCCGCTTGGGCGCCGAGGTCGGACGTGAATTCGCCTTCGGCTGCGATATGCCGCGCGCGAATGCCCGAACGCTCGACGATCCAATCGTCGGTCGTATCAACCATTTCAGCCAATTCCGCATTGGTGAGTATTCGCTTCGGCAAGTATCCGCCGACCCCTCTGATCACCGATCGAATTACGGCCACGTCGTATCCTTCTGCTCGTTCAGGACTGCGGGTGAGGTTGCAACGGCTTAACCGTGCCGGCACCGTCGCCGACGGATGCCTCAGCTGCCGGCACTTGGGCGATGACCGCAAGCCGCGCGGTCAGCGACGCCAGATCGGCCGTCAACCTGTCGATAATCCCACTTGATGCCATGCCATAACCGACCTCGATGGCGCTGGCAAAGCCGTAGGCGTCGGTGCCGCCGTGACTCTTGATCACGATGCCGTTGAGGCCGAGGAAGGTGCCGCCGTTGAAGCGGCGAGGATCGCTGCGGTGCTTGAGGATTTTGAACGCGCCGGTTGCCAGCAGTGCGCCGGCCTTGGTGAGCAGGCTCGATGACATGGCTTCACGCAGATAGGTGGCGATCTGCTTTGACGTACCCTCGGCCGTCTTCAGCGCGATATTGCCGGTGAAGCCCTCGCAGACCACGACATCGACGATGCCCTGCCCGATCTTGTCGCCTTCGACATAGCCGCGATAGTCAAACGACAGTTGGACATCCTTGAGCCAGGTATGCGCTTGCTTGACTTCGTCGGCCCCCTTGATCTCCTCGACGCCGACGTTGAGCAGCCCGACGGTCGGCAGGTCGATGCCGAACACGGAATGCGACATCGCCGCGCCCATCAGCGCAAAGTTGCATAGTTCCTGCGCCGACGCGCCGATGTTGGCACCGACATCCAGCACAATACTCGGGCGATGGATGGTCGGCCATTGCCCAGCCAGCGCGGGACGGTCGATGCCCGGCAGCGTGCGCAGGATGAGCCGCGATACCGCCATCAGCGCGCCAGTGTTGCCGGCAGATACGGCGAACGCAGCTTCCCCGTCGCGCACCGCTTCGAGCGCCTGCCACATGCTGGTGCCCTTGCCACGGCGCAACGCCTGGCTGGGCTTGGCATCACTGGCGATGACCGTATCGGTGTGGCGCACGAGTGAGCGGGCCGCAAGCTCAGGGTACCCCAGCAATTCCGTTTCGATGGCACTGGCTTTGCCGAATAGGAGAAATTGCAGCGAAGGATGCTTTTTCAACGCCAAGGCAGCGCCGGGGATGACGACCGATGGACCGAAATCCCCGCCCATCGCATCCAGCGCCAGATATTGCGGCTCTGCCATCGTACGTCCCAACTGTGGCGATCCCCATCGTTCGTGCCGGTCCCATTCGGCGGTACGCTTCCATACACCGGTCGCGTGATCGGCAACACTCCTTAGAATGCTTCCGGATAAAGTGTGAGCAGTTTTCCGATCTGAAGCCGGCCCAGCCCCACTACTTTTTGTCGGTAGGCGTCTGCTTGAGCTTTGCAAGGACGGCGAACGGGTTCGGCTTGCCGGCGTCGACCGCTGCCTCGCCGTCATCCTGGGGCGAAAATTCGGCACCGGGACGGCGTGGATAGGGGTTGAGGCCAGCCGCCAATTCCTCGAACACGATGCGACCGACGGCGAGCCATTTGCCGTCGATCGGTTCGATTTCGGTTTCATCGTCGAGGTCAACTGCGCCACCATCGGCGGCCGCGACCTCGTCGGCGGGGCGGAACTCGACGTCGAGATCGATGCGGACAGTGTCATGCACGGCGGCCAGCGTGACGACACAGGCCTGCACGACTTCGGCTTTCAGCTTGCCTTTGAGCCGATAGCCATCGGCCGGCGCGCGCTTAAGCCGATAGCTGAGTTCGAGCAGTTCGCAGTCGAGGATATTGAGGGCTTGGGCCAGTGCCGCACGATCGGAGGCGGTCGCCGAGCGTTTGATGTCGAGCCCGCCTGCGTGAACTTCGTCGGTGGCGTGCCCCCAATCGAGGGGTTGGGACGGACCAGGGCCGGAAGTGGTGGCGGGGGGCGAATTGGGTGTGGTGCCGGTCATGCGAAGGCCTCTTGGGATATCGGAACCATGTCGTCGGGTGACATGCGGTGACGTTTAATATCGAGCCATTCAGATGGGCGGCCACGGCAGCGGCAGCTTGCCTGCAAGGCAGTCGACGTCGCTGGTCGCGCCCAGCGCCCTGTGCAAGCGCTGCACATAGTGCGCGAGCGCATCGCAATCGAGACCCGGAATTGTGGCCGATTGCCGAGCCCCTGCACTGAAAGCGGAGGCGACGGCGTTGGCTAGGGCGCTCGACGCCGCCGCGTTGTCCGACGCCACCGCGTTGTCCGACGCCACCGCGTCGTCCGAGACCAGTGCCGCCGCGTAGTCGCGATGGCGATCATAGAGGGCGGCGGCGGCGCGCTTGACCTTCTTGGGCACGGCAAGGTCTCCGATGCCGATTTCGCGCATATTGTCGTCCATGTCAGTCATGAATGTTTCGGCCAGAGCGCGGGCGAGTTCGGTGCCCGCAACCCCGGCGCGTTCGAGGCGGCGCATGACGAGGGCGACATGCATCGCCACCATCTCGAACCGGCCTTCGCGCGTATCGGGCACCAGCCACGTCGCATAGAAATGCTGCTGCCGGGCTGATGCCACAATCGAGCCATAAATAACACTTGCGACGCCTCTATGGTCGGTGCGTTGTGTCAGCCATTTCAGCATAGAGTTTCCAGGCGTCTTGGGGCATTGCGGGGTGCGCGCCGGTCGATGGCAGCGCCTGGACGACTGGACTGGACACAGGCCGTGCCGTCAAGTTGCGTTTGGGCGCAGGCGTCCGGGTGTGGTTTGACGCGATGTGTGGGGACTTCGCGTTGCGCGAGCGGCAATCCCAAGCTAACTGAACTATGGATCGCGAGTCGCTGATTCGCCGAGCGAAGCGCAATGTGACGGGGAATATCCAGGTGACAGCGATATCTAGCGAACCGGGGAAACAAGCCCGCAAAGCAGCCGACGTGAGCTGCCGGAGGCGGCCGTCTATTGTGGGGGCGGGCATTGGCTTGCTGCTGCTATCTGCACTCGGCGGTTGCGCACCCACGGTGATCAAGCACGGACATCAGTTCCAAGACAACGACGTCCAGAAGATTCAGACAGGCATGAGCCAGCAGCAGGTTGCAGGCGTGCTGGGAACGCCGACGACGACCGCGACGGTCAGCAGCGGCCAAGCCCACTATTACATTTCATCGACCGAAAAGCAGACGGCATTCTTCTCGCCGGAAGAGACCGATCGCAAGGTGGTGGCGGTATACTACAGCCAGTTCGGCGCCGTCGAGCGGGTGTCGCAATACGGCTTGAAGGACGGCAAGGTCGTCAATTATTCGAAGAATCAGACGCCGAATTCGGCGCGCGACGAGAGCGTGATCAAATCGCTGTTCCGCAACCTCGGCACCAAACAACTGTTCGGCGAATGACGGTTGCGCATGTAGGTTGGATCAAGCGTTCGCGCGACCCAACATCGCGCGGGTGGAGTCTGTGGTTGTTGGGTCGCGCCGAAAACGCGTGACCCAACCTACACCCGGCCCAACCTACGGATGTTTTCCAATTCAAACGTCGGCAAGGGTGAGCAGCAGCGCCGCGAGCTCGGGCTCGGCGACGCAGGCGGCGGCATCGGTCAGGCTCAGCCATTTGCGCCGCCGCTGCGTGCGCTCGGGCCAGACCGGCAATACTTCCGTGACGTCCATGACATACACATGCACCACGAGTTCGTTGACGCCGGTGTGTTTGCGATACGTGTAGGAGCCAATGCTGTTCGGCGTGGTGTCGCCGCGAACACCAGCCTCTTCCCAGGCTTCGCCTGCAGCGGCTTCATGATCGGGACGGCCGGCCCACGGCCAGCCTTTCGGCACCACCCAACGCTGCGATCCACGCGACGTGACGAGCAAGACTTCGGTTGCGCCGGACGCCGAACGGCGGATGGGGATTGCAGCAACCTGATGGGTTCTCGTCATAGTTCGCGTGGGCTCCGAACGCAGCAATGCCAACACCCTGGTTGGGCGCGTTCGAGTTCAGATTCAATCAATTTGTTGCGCCGCTCCGCAGCGAACAGCTTCCAGCGCCGCCGCATCAAGCGTCCGATCACGGAACGGCGCGCGTCGACACTGCCGCCGCTTTCGCCGCGGGGGGCTGCGGCAGGGCAGCACCTGAGTGCGGCATGAAGTAGGTGCGGGCACCGAACTGACGCTCGAGTTCTGGTAACTTCTTATCGAGCAGCAGATCCAGCTTGCGACTGAACGTGGTGAAGCTGTCGTCCGCAACGAAGCCGACTGCCGTTTTCCATTTTTGCACATCATCGAAGCCGGCGAATTGCGTGTCGCGTCCGTGCAGGAAGGCCGCCAACGCCTTCAGCCGCTCGATCACGTTGCGGTCATAGCGCGACAGCCAACGATTATAGAGATCGTACCATTCCCAATCGCCGACGGTGGCTCCGCCATTGTCCCGCGCCAGCAATTGCAGGCGTCCGTTGGCATCGCCAAACGCTTCCAGATTGTTGAAAAAGCGGTCCCATTGGCCCATCAACTGGTCGACCAGCAGGATATTCGACAATTGCCGTGCCAGTTCACTCTCGCGCTCCGCCGGCTTGGGAAATTCCGGCCGTTGCCCCTTCACGCCGGCCAGCGACATCGGCTTGTCGGTCGGCTGCGGGCCATTGGCGCGAATGAACGTCGCCAACGGGTGGCCGGTGTTGAGATGCCCGGCTTCGGTGGCGAGGCTGACGGCGACGAAACGGCTGCCGCGCGCGCGATAGCGATACACGCCGAGCAGGAACTTGGGGTGCGCGTTGAGTTCGGCCATCACCGAGTTGTAGTTGACGCGGCGGTCGTGGTCTGTCTCGCGATGCTGCTTCAGCATGCTCT
>JANXYD010000424.1 GCA_025350265.1 Hyphomicrobiaceae bacterium
GTGCGCATTCCCATTGCTCCCCCCGAGCTTACGCTGCTTGGGCGCGGCTTTCCGCCGCTTTCCAGTTCCACGGCAGCAGCTCTGTGATCCGACGGGCAGGATGATCGGCGATGCGTGCGAGCACGTCGGCAAGCCAGCTGCGGGCGTCGACGTCATTGAGCTTACAAGTCTCGATCAGGGAGTAGATCGCAGCGGCGCGGTGGCCGCCGCTGTCGGAGCCGCAGAAGGTCCAGTTGCGACGTCCGACGGCAATGCCACGAACGGCGCGCTCGGCGGCGTTGTTGCTCAGGCAGATGCGGCCGTCGTCGAGGAAGCGCGTGAAGGCGCGCCATCGCTTCAAGGTGTAGTCGATCGCCTTGGCCATCGGAGCCTTCGACGACAGCTTCTTGCGCTGTTCCCGCAGCCAGGTTTCGAGGTCGTCGACAAGCGGCTTGGATCGAGCGCGCCGAACGGCGAGTCGTTCGGCGGGCAATCGACCGTTGATCTCGCGCTCGATGGCGAACAGGCCATCGATACGACGGACGGCGTCGATTGCGAGCGGCGCCTTTTGCAGATCGGCCAGTTCGAAGAACTTGCGGCGGCCGTGTGCCCAGCAGGCGGCCTCGAAGATCATGCCCGGTTTGCGACCTTCGCCATAGAGCCCATTGTAGCCCGAGTACGCATCGGCCTGCATGAGACCGCTGTAAGCAGCCAGATGCCGTTCAGGATGCTCCCCGCCGCGGTCGCGCGAGTAGTGGAACAGCACCGCCGGTGCCGCGCCACCGCCGAACGGGCGATCGTCGCGCACATAGGCCCACAGGCGGCCCGTGGTGCATTTACTTTTGGCCAGCACCGGCACCGTGGTGTCGTCGGTGTGAATGCGTTCGGCGGCTAGAACGTGCTTTTCGATCTCGGTAACGAGCGGCGCCAGCGTCGCAGCGCAGGCACCGACCCAATCAGCGAGCGTCGAGACGTCGAGGTCGACGCCTTCCTTGGCGTAGATGTCGCTCTGGCGATTAAGGGGCAGATGCGCGCGGTATTTGGAAAACAGCACCTGCGCCAGCAGCTGGGGTCCCGCGCGTCCACGCGCAATCGGGTGCGATGGCGCCGGCGTTTCCGTGATCCGTTCGCAGGCGCGGCACGTGAAGGTTTCGCGCACGTGTTGGATCACCTTCCACTGCGCCGGCACATGCTCCAGCGTCTCGGTGACGTTCTCGCCGAGCTTGCGGATGCGATCACTACCGCAGTGACGGCAGACGCACGGCGCCGCGTGCACCACGCGTTCGCGCGGCAGGTTTGCGGACAGCGGACGCCGCGCGGGCTTCTGTGCCTCCGCGTCTGGTTTTGCAGGCGTGTCGATCGCGGCCGCCACCTTGCCCTCCGACGCCGTGGCAATCAGTTCGCCGAGCTGCAACTCCAGTTGATCGAGCAGGCGGGCGCTCTTTTCCGACGAGACACCATGCGTGTCGCGCTGCATCTTGGCGATGGTCAGTTTCAAGTGGGCGATCTGGCCGTCGAGATCGAGCGCGCGCGTTTCAGCCGCCGCCGCGCGGCATTCCATAGTATCGGCTCGCGCATCGGCCGCGATCAGCAGCGCCGTCAGTGCGGCAATATCCGTCGGCAAATGGGCGGGGTCGAGAGCCATGCCAAAGAACTACACTGCTTCGCGTTATCCGGCGATCTCTGGTCGGTAGGTTTTTTGTGGAGCCCGCCAGTCGATTCCTTCCAGCATGTAACCAAGCTGCGCCGGCGAAATGTGGACGGCGCCATCCGACGGTGTCGGCCAGATGAAACGACCGCGTTCGAGCCGCTTCGAGAACAGGCACGCACCCTGGCCATCGTGCCAGATCACCTTGATCAGATCGCCACGACGTCCGCGAAACACGAACAGATGACCGGCGTGCGGGTCACTCTTGAGTTTCTCCTGGACCAGCAGTGCCAACCCCGGAAAACCGCGCCGCATGTCGGTATGACCGGTCGCCAACCACACGCGCACGCCAGCGGGAACAGGGATCACGCCTTCCTCTCCAGCGCCGCAACGATCAAGACGAGCGCATCGGTGTCGACACTGGCATCGACGCGCATGACGCGACCGTTCGTCAATTGGATCTCGATCCGCGCCGGCGCTGGCAGCGACGCTTTTGGTGGCAGTTGCGGTGGCATCGGCGCTGATACGGTCATCGGCAGAAATACCGCCAGTTGGCTTCGAGCCGTTGGCGCCGATGCACGAGGCGACGCAAGCTCGCGCCGCCAGCGAAACAGCAAGCTCGTGTGGATGCCGTGTCGCCGTGACACCTCCGAGACCGATGCACCCGCCGCATCCAATTCGGCGACGATGGCTCGCTTCTCATCGCGTGACCAATTTCGGCGCGTCGTGGCGACATGCGTGTAGCGAGGGACAGAGCCATGTCCAGACATAGTGCCAGCCTATCGTCAGCGGTGACCAAGCACCGCAAGAGACTGGATCTCGCCATCATTCACAAGGCGGCCGTCGCCGGGGGCGTACGAAGTGTCGGCCTTCCTGCTCGCCGTGGATTGGATCATGCGTGGCATCGATGTCGATGATCAACCGGCGCGGTGGCTCGTCATAAGATTCCATCATCAGTGTCACGAATAAGCGCTCGATAGCGGCGGGATCATGCGTGATTTTGTGATACGGATCGGTGCCGACCTTGGCCGCATGCTCCAGCCGATTGAGTGTGGATTTGCCCGCCAGCGGCGCGCAGTCGGAACGTTTGCTGGTCAAGCAGTTGCCGAGCACGCCGAGCACCGGATCATGCCGCAGCTGGTCATGATCATTGATGTCTTCATAGCCGAGTGCGATTCCAAAAATGCGCTGACGCAACATCGCTGGAAGCTGGTGCA
>JANXYD010000426.1 GCA_025350265.1 Hyphomicrobiaceae bacterium
TCAAGCCTGAGCCCGTAACGTTCGGCAATCGGATTAGGCAACAGCTCCGCCGTGCGCTCCACACCACCTCGCTTCGGCCGCACTGAAGCGACTCCGTCGGACGGACGCTCGGGAGTAATCACCGGCTTGTCCAATGTCGCCTCTGCGCGCGGCGCGGATGCCAACAGGGCCGCCCCAAGCAAATCTAGGTTGCGCACGTTTGTCTGACACATCGTACACAACGACAGATGTGCCGCGGTCGCTGCAGCCAACGGTTCTGTCAGGCCACCGGCCGAAAAACTCAATAAGGTCGCGGCATCGGGGTGCCGAACGATGGTTGTCGTCATTTCAGATCCTCAAGGGCGTCGCGCACCTTCTGGTAGGCAAGGCGCATGCGGGATTTCACGGTACCGAGCGGCAGCGACAGTTTTGCCGCGATTTCGCTGTGCGAGAGGCCGTCGATATAGGCGAGCACCACCACAGCACGCTGGTCTTCGGGCAACCCGTCTAGGACGGTTTGCACCCGCTTTTGTCGCTGCCGGTTCGACACCTCGTCGTCGGGAGGCGTGTCGGTGGAGGGAACCGCCTCCGCCTGACCTGACGTCAATTCCTGCCAAGGGAACTCGCGGCGCAGTCGGTCAATGCGCAAGTTTCGCGCAATTGTGAAAATCCACGTCGACGGATTACCCTTTTCGGCAGTGTAGCGACCAGCCTTCTTCCACACCGTCAGCAACGTCTCTTGCGACAGTTCCTCGGCCGTTCCAGCGTCCGCTCCATGCCGCATCATGTACGCCTTGATGCGTTGACCATATAAATCGAAGAGACTGCGAAACGCTGCATCGCTGCGTTCATGAGCTATGCGTGACAAAAGATCCGACATCGCTCCCCGCTGACTGCGATCAGGTGTCCCCGCCACCGACTGGGGCACTGACCGATACGTCATGAAGTGCTGCAACATAAACAACCTCTCACCATTCGCAACCACTACGGCGAAAGGTGACGATCGGATCATGTGCCACGGCGTGCCTGATTGTGGCCGCTAATTTTCCGGCGCGTTGTGGCCTTGACGGTGCGGGCGACTAATTCTGATCGAGATAGGCGCGTTCGAGCAGGCGAGGCAGATCGGGCAAGTTGGCCGGTTGCTCGAGCACGACGCGCCCTTGCGCGAGCGCGTAAACGCGATCGGAAACACTGAGCGCCTTCTCGATCAACTGCTCCACCAGCAGGACGGCTGTGCCAGCCACGCGCAATTGGTCGACGACGGCGAGCACCCGATCGACCAGCACCGGCGACAGGCCGGCGGATGGTTCATCCAGCATCAAGAGTTTCGGCTTTTGCACCAGCCCTTGCGCGACGGCGAGCATCTGCTGTTGACCGCCGCTGAGCGTCGAACCGGCGTCATTGCGCTTGGCCGCGATCTCTGGAAAATAGGTCAGCGCTTCCTCGACCCGCGCCTTTCGTTCGCTGCGTGGAACGTCATAGCCCGCGAGCAGCAGATTGTCGTACACGGTCTGTTGCGTGAAAATGCGATGTCCCTCGATGATGTGCGCCAGCCCGCGTTGCACCGTCCCGCGCGGTCCCAATCCACCCAAGCTTTCGCCACTGAAGCGCATGCTGCCTGCCGAGCAAGCAATCAACCCAGAGATCGTGCGCAGCAATGTTGATTTGCCTGCACCGTTCGGACCCAGCAGGGCAACGACCTCTCCCGGTTTGATGTGCATCGTGACACCGTGCAGCACGACGATTTTGCCGTAGCCGGAATGGACGTCAGCTATATCGAGCAGAGGTTCAGCCACCGAGGTAAGCACTGACAACTTCCTTGTTCACGCGGATCTGGTCAGGCGTTCCTTCGGCAAGCACACGGCCAAGATTGAGCACTGTGACGTGGGCACAAATGCCGAAGATCAGGTCGGCATGATGCTCGACCAGCAGGACAGCCGCACCGTTGGCCGCGATCGCCTTCACCAATTGGCCCAGATGTACGATCTCGTGCACGGACAATCCCGCAGCTGGTTCGTCGAGCAGCAACAGCTTCGGCCGCGACATCAGAGCGCGCGCGATTTCGACAAAACGCAATTCGCTATGTTGTAGGCGGTCGGCGCGCACATCCGCCAATCCATCGAGCCCCACGCAAGCGAGCGCCGCCAGGGCCTGCGAGCGGAACATGCGTTCGTCCCTGAACGACCCCGGCAGCGACAGCAACGTCGCGAAGAACCCGGCCCGGCCGTTGATCGTGCCGCCCAGCATGACGTTATCGAGGACGCACGCTTCGCCGACGATGCGGGGGGTCTGGAAGGTGCGCGCGATACCGTGCCTCGTCCGTGTGACAGGATCGCCCGCCTCCAGCGGCACGCCCCCGAGTTGCACGTCGCCCGAATTCGGCGCGTAAAAGCCCGAGATCACATTAAGAATTGTCGTCTTGCCACTGCCGTTGGGACCGATCAAACCATGGATCTGGCCTGACGCCACGTCGAGGCTGGCACCATCGATGGCGCGCACAGCGCCGAACGTGAGCACCACATCCCGCACTGAAAGCGTCTCTTGGTTTCCGACTGCCGGAGCCAGTGCGCTCAGCATGTCAAGTCTCGGCGCGATAGTACGGCCGGTTTCGAGCGGCGCGCGGCTTTTGAAGTCGAGCAATGCCGCGATCCCGCCGGGGATCAACAGCACGACGGCGAGTAGCATTGCCGCGTAGAGAAACGCCGACCATGCAGCCAACGGCGCAGCGATCTCCGGCAACAATGTCAGCACAATAGTGCCGATCAACGGCCCCAGGATCGAGCCGCGCCCGCCGATCAGAATGGATATGAAGAACAGCAACGAGAGGTCGAACGTGAACGCGTCGGGCGTGATGTAGGTCTGCAAACTGGCGAACAGTCCGCCGGCAATCCCGGCGAGCGCGCCGCAGAAGATGAAGACTTTGGTCAGCAAACCCGGTTTTGAAATGCCGACAGCTTCGGCCGCAACATCGGCGTCACGGATGGCGACTAGCGAGCGGCCGTAGCGGCTGCCTGCAATGTTCGAAGACATCCACGTGCACATCGCCGCCGCCGCGAGGCAGAAAAAGAAAAATCCGCGCGTCGTATTGAACGGGGCCGGCATTTCCGGCCCGGACAGCCCGATGCCACCGCCCGTAACGCTCTGCCAGGCCAGCGCGATCTGCGTGACGATCGTCGCAAAACCCAGCGTCGTCATCGCGAAGTAGAACGTGCGCAACCGAAGCGCCGGCAAGCCGACGATAACCCCGGCGACCGCGCCCACCAGGCCTGCAAGCGCAAGAGCAGCAAACACTGGGATCGGCGGCAAGACGTTTCCGGCCGCCAACACACTCGTCACGTAGGCACCCAGCGTCAGCAACGCGACGTATCCGATAGCGAGTTGCCCCGCGTACCCGATCACCAGCGTCAGGCCGCTGACCAGCACCCAATACACCGCGGCACGGGTCGCAATCAGGACCCAGTAGTCATTGCCGATAAACGGCACCGCGGCAGCCAGCGCGAAGATTGCCAGAAATGGCACCACCGACGCGTTCGCGCCTCCGACTTTCAGCGCACTAAGTGGCTCAAGCCCCGCCTGCGCACCGTCAGCACTCATCACACTCTCCGTGACTGCGGCGCGCCAAACAGCCCTTGCGGGGCAATCAGCAGCACGATGATGAAGAGGGAGAAGACGGCGACCGAGGCGAAAATTCCACCGACCAGGAAGCTCGCGGCTTGTTGGAACAGTCCGAGGCCGAAGCCACCGACAATTGCCCCGCGATTGTTGCCAAGGCCGCCGAGCGCAACCGGCACAAATCCGTAAAAGTTCAGCAGCCCGCCGTTGGCAACGAAAGCCAGCAGCAGCGAGCCCCCTGAGAAGCCGGCAAGACCACCGATCATGGCGGCCAGGGCATAGCTCGCAATGCGCAGATTGCGTTCTGGCAGTCCAAGCGCTTGCGCGGCCAGATTGTCTTCCGCGACAGCCTTGAAGGCGCGGCCCGTAAGGGTGTGCTTATATAAGACTTCAAGGCCGATCACAGTCGCGGCGCAGGCGGCAACCGGAAACCAGAACTTCTCGTCGATCAGCGCCGCCGCAGTACCGAAAAATCGCGGGAACGCCTGCGGCTCGGTACTCCATTCGATCGCCACCACTTGGCTGATCATCAGCGCCAGCGCCAAGGTGGACAGCACGTAAAGATGCTGTTCGATGCTTTTAAGGACGGGACGCACGGCCACGAGTTCAGTGACCACACCGATAAAAGCACAGACCATCATGGTCAAACCGAAGCCGACAACCGAATTGATCCCGAACCTGAGAATGAACAGCGCGCCGAACACACCGCCGAGCATGCCGAGCTGGCCCGCAGTGAAGCTCATCACGCGCGATGTCGAGTACATCGTATTGTAGGTGATCCCGATAAGCGCGTAGATCGCACCCATCGCGAGCCCCGTCGAAATGATCGAGGTCAGCATGGCGGTCCTGGAGGTTGGGTGAGGTATCGAAGTGGGCGCTCGCGGCGCGGACTGATGCCCGCGCTGCGACCGCCCAGCGTCTCCGCTCAGTACCCCGGTGCCAGGCGGAACATGCCATCCTTGGCGGTATTGGCAGCGGACATGACCACATCGTTGACCGGATAGCCGTTGTGCTCAGTGGCACTGAACGTGATATCGCCGAAGTAGCCGGGATAATTGCTCAAGCTGTTCCATATTTTGATGATGTCATCGCTGGACGATGAGCTGTCGCCAACGGCCTTGGCAATGAGGTTGACGGCGTCGATGCCGCCAGCGACCCACCACATCAACGTGTCAGACAGATCGACCTTGCCTTTCAGTTTGTCGACCAGTTCCTGCGTCCGCGCCGGCAACTTGCCATTCGCATCGAAGCTGCAACTGCGATAGCCCACCGCATAAACCTTGTCCCAGTTGCCGGGCTTTTCCAGCAGTTTCGGAATGTCCCCCGCCGACATCGACGGATGGCCGACGAACGGCACATCCCAGCCCATTGCGGCGCGCGTATTGAACATGCGCGCATTGAGCCCTGTCGAGGTGCTCCAGACAATGATCACCTCAGCGCCCGCCGTTTTGGCCCGCAGCATATCCGGCGTCAGATCAGGTTGCGTTGCGTCGATATTGGCCTGGTAGACAACCTCGGCACCGTCCTTCTGCAAGCCAGCGACTGAGGCCTTTACAGCCGCGACACCATATCCGGTCGTATCCGCCAGCACCGCGACCTTTTTGGCTTTCAAGACCTTGACGGCATAGGTCCTGACCGCATCGTCCCATTGTGAATTGGAGGGTGTGATCCGAAACGCGTTAGGGAATTTCTGTGGGTCAATGAGTGTGTCGATTACACATGGATGGATATTCGGCATCTTGGCGCGGGCCATGATCGGCGTTGTCGCCAACGACTCGCCGGAGTTCGTCGGCCCCCAGATGGCGTGAACCTTGGCCTGGCTGATCAGCTCTTGCGTCGCGTTGACGGCCTTGGTCGGGTCGCCCTGCGTGTCGCGCGTGACGATTTCGATCTTGCGTCCCTTGACCCCTCCGGCAGCATTGATGGCGTCGGTCGCGAACTTGACGCCACGGTCAAAGCCGATGGCTGGCGCCGAACTCGGCCCTGTGAGTGCCGCGAGCCAGCCGATGCGGAGCGGCTCGGTTTGTGCGAACGCCGGCCGCGCCAGCGGCAACGCTGAAAGGCCGGCCGCCGTTGCGGCACCCTTCGCAAAGTCACGTCGTGTCAGTTTCATATTTTCCTCCAGGGTTTAGATGAGCCGTTCTTTGCGACGGCTTTGGTGTGGCTTTCTACAATTCGACCTTAGCGATGCCGCGGTCGCCGGTCCAATCCAGACTTGGCATGAACTTCGGCATCACTTGCGTGCCATCGCACCTGAATAGTTTCCGGTCCTGGCCTTGACATGACGCAAGGCGCACGACGACGAGCAGGGTAAATTGCAACTCGGACACTAAGGATGGCCAGTGCCGCGATGCCCGCAACACGTCGTAGAGCTTACCCGAAAGTCCAGCGGTTTTCTTTGCCGAACACTGCGCGAAACCTATTTGGCCTTGGCGAGCCATGTTTCTGCCTCGTCCAAAGAGAAGGAAAACTCGTCGCCAGGAATGCCCGACGAAACCCGAGCGCCTTCACTGATTTTGACAATCGAGAAGCGACCGTGGTGCGCACCCTTGCCAATCTTTTCCAGACGGAAACCCTTCGCCAGAGCCATGCGATTGGCGCGCTTTTCCTGTGAGTTGGACATAGGCGTTCTCCCGTTCGGCATACAGCTTGGGCGCAGGCGGCCTTGGCAAGACTACGCCGATAACAAGAAATGCCCACATGCAAACATCGGAGGTGGGCGAAGAAATCATCCAACTGACGACTTGCCTCGGCCCGGACGGAGCAACGTCGCAGAGGCGCGTCAAGACAGCAGGGCATTGTGGACCATCCGGCCTTCGGCATGTGCGGCGACATACCGGTTACCGGCCGACGCCCCGGAATTGTCCGATGTAGACGACCTCGATGTTTTCAAGACGCCGTGCCAGGCGCATGACTTCGTCGGCCAGACCCGCGCGGCGAGCGGCTTCGATCGCGCGGCTGAAATAAAGCCGGGCATCGTCATAGCAATCCTTCACACCGTGGGGCCGAGCGTCGTACATCGCGGCATAGGCAGCCTCGGCCATTCGTTCGCAGTCAGCAGCGGTGTCCGGTTCAGTCATCGTCGCGGCCTATCACCGATAATCAAAGACTTTGGCCGCCTCCTGCCCGTAGAACACTGCGTCAGGCTGGTCAGCATCGGCCGTTTGGCGAGCGCCCGTTTATAACTTCCCTGATTTTTCACCGCGATTGGCTGTGCGGCGATCTCTTGCGCAACGTTTCGGTATCAAGGTCGGCACTCACACGCCGGATCTCATTTTCGATAGTCGTCCGGCCATGTTCCGACAGGAAGCCTTAGCAGCTCTAAGTTCGAAACGCATTCGGACTTGCCGCTTGTGGTTTTCCCTCTAACTACCCACATCCGCGCTGTTCACCTAGCCCACTCTATTCGCCGTAGTCGTCGTTCGTGAAGCCGGGCGAGGGCGGTCGTGCTGCGCCGGCCGGGTTGACGGCGGAGTTTCGGCGGAACTTTTTGCGACGCGTTGGGTGTGAATGAGCGGGGCTCGGCGGCACA
>JANXYD010000440.1 GCA_025350265.1 Hyphomicrobiaceae bacterium
TGGCCCAACTGCACCTGCGGCAAGTGCAAGCACATCTATCGGGATGACTGGTATCATCTCGAACCCGACCAGGCCAGCACGCAAATCCACGAAACGGCCGGCGATCATCATACCGGTGGCGAGGCTGCAGCGACGCAGCACGACCACGCGACGCCGACAACCGACGCTGTGGACGCCGAAGGCCGGGCCATGCCCGAGGCCACCGACACGCCGGCGCACATCGCGCGCGCGGAACGGACCGGGCACGACGACGCGCGGATCACCGAAGCCTATGCGCCTGACGATACGACCGCCGATCACCAGCACGGCACGCACGATCATGCGGGGCATGACCATGACGGCCACGACCACGCAGCGCACGAAGGCGACGCGCATTTGGCCGATCGCGGCGGGCATGCCGAGCATGATCCGCTGTCCCACGATCGGCAGTCCAGCGACGATCGCGGTGGTTCGAGCGCGCGCCGGGACGACCGGGGCGGTGACGATCACATCGAAGAGGTAACCGAAGTCAACGAAGCGCCGGAAATTATCGGCACCGACGACAGCGGCACCGAGGACGACAGCGGCGAGGATGTGCAGGAGCGTCCGCGCCGCCAGCGCCGCCGTCAATACAAGATCCAGGAAGTTATCAAGCGCAGACAAGTCATTCTCGTCCAGGTCGTCAAGGAAGAGCGCGGCAACAAGGGCGCGGCGCTGACGACTTATCTGTCGTTGGCCGGTCGCTATACCGTGCTGATGCCCAATACCGCGCGCGGCGGTGGCATTTCGCGCAAGATCACCAATCCGGCCGACCGCAAACGCCTGAAGGCCATTGCGCAGGAGTTGGACGTGCCGGAGGGCATGGGGCTGATCATCCGTACGGCCGGTGCCGCCCGCACCAGCCAAGAGATCAAGCGCGACTATGAATACCTGCTGCGGCTGTGGGAAAGCGTCCGCGACATGACGCTGCAATCGACGGCACCCAGCCTCGTCTACGAGGAGGGCAACCTCATCAAGCGTTCGATCCGGGATCTCTACACCAAGGAGATCGACGAGGTTGTGGTGGCCGGCGCACAAGCCTACACCGACGCGCACGACTTCATGCGCATGCTGATGCCGAGCCACGCCAAGAACGTCATTCAATATAATCATCCCGAGGCGCTGTTCACCCGCTATCCGATCGAGCGGCAATTGAACGCGATGTTCAGTCCGTATGTGACGCTGAAGTCCGGCGGCTACCTAGTCATCAATCAGACCGAGGCGCTGGTTTCCATCGACGTCAACTCCGGCAAGTCGACACGCGAATACTCCATCGAGGAAACGGCGCTCGCCACCAACCTCGAAGCATCCGACGAAATCGCCCGCCAGCTCAAGCTGCGCGACCTCGCCGGGCTGATCGTCATCGACTTCATCGACATGGAGGAGAAGCGCAACAACCGCAAGGTCGAGCATCGCCTCACCGACGCGTTGCGGTTCGACCGCGCGCGCATACAGGTCGGCCGCATATCGCATTTCGGGCTCATGGAAATGAGCCGCCAGCGGATGCGCACAGGCGTGCTCGAAGGCTCCACGTCGCAATGCCCGCATTGCCAGGGCACCGGCATGATCCGCTCGACGGAGAGTGTGGCGCTGGCTGTGTTGCGCGGCTTGGAAGATCATCTCGTCAAGGACCCGCGATCGTCGGTCAACGTCATGACCACGGCGACGGTCGCGCTGTATATTCTCAACAACAAACGCAGCTTCATCACCGACATCGAGCGGCGCTATGGCATCGTGGTGGCGGTGCAGTCGAGTGACCGCATGCAGGGGGCGAACTTCGCCATCGAACGCAGCGCAGCACCCGTACAGACGCCGCGCCAGACCGATCGCGCCGCAGTCAGCATGGACTGGGGCTTCGAAGGCGAGGAGGCGCACGCGCACGACGAGCACGATCACGACCACAGCCACGACGAACGCGGGGCGGAAGGGTCGCTGGAAGTCATCGAGGTTGATGAGACCGGCGACGATGCGCAGAACGGCTCAGAGGCACGCGGCGAGGGCGGCGAGGGCAGTCGCAGCGGACGCCGCCGCCGGCGCCGGCGCGGACGCGATCGGGGTGACCGGCCGCAGGCTGGTGCCAACGGCAACGATGGTCAATCCGGCCAGGACGGCAGCCAGCGCGAAGCGCGGGGCAACAGCGGTGGCGATGCCGGCAACGTTGCCGACCACACGGACGCAGCAGCGCCACGGCAGGGGTTTGAGGCCGATCACGGTGGTGCGGCCGCGCAACCGATCGACAACCTGGATGGCGAAGGTGACGAGGGCGGAGATGCGTCGGGAACCGACGCCGGACGTGCCGGCGCTGCGGGTCAGGACGCTGCCGGTCAAGACGGCGAGCGTGGTGCACGGCGTGGCCGGCGGCGCGGTCGCCGAGGTGGCCGTCGTGGGCGCGAAAACCGTGACGAGACGCCGAACGCCGACGGGACTATGGACGGTACGGCGGACGGCAGCACCGACGACACGGTTCCGGGCGCAGGCCAGCCGTTGGGCGCAACAGCTGATCTCGACACCGCCGACGGCGACCTAGCTTCCACGGGGCAGCCGCAAAGTGCGGAGCAGACCCCGGTTCCCATCGAAGCCGCGCCGACGCCGGTCGAGAAGCCGGCGCGCGAACCTCGGCGCGAACCGCGCCGCGAGCGGGCCGGCACCGATTGGGCGCTCGAGCCGGTGCAGGTGCGCGAGCATGCGGGTGCGGTGGCCGAGCAGTCGCGCCCTGCGCCCGAACACGTCGCCCCGCAGTCAAGCGCTGGAGTTGTCGCCGCTGTATCCACCTTGGCTTCGACCGACACCACCGAGACCGCACCGGTGATCAAGCCGCTACCGGGTCCGAGAGCGACGGAACCTGTGGCGGTGACGCAAATTCCCGAGGCGGCGGACGATCCAAGCCGTCCGCGCCGGCGGGGCTGGTGGCAGCGTCGTGGTCTTGGCGAGTAGGCCAATCGCTTAGACGCATGAACGGGTCGGGCCGCTGCCAAGGCGGCCCGGTTTGCTGCAAGTGAGACGATGACGAGCGGACGGGCGCTGGCGCGTGGCCCGCGATGCGAACTTGCTGACAGCCCAACCATAACGTATCCAGCCCACATGATCGCTGAATCGACACCAAACTTCGACGCCATCGAGGCGCACGGGCTGCGGCTGACGGAAATTTTTCGCCGCGCGGGTGCAGAACTCGTCGCGCCGTCGATCATCCAGCCGGCGGGCTTGTTTCTCGACGTGATCGGCGAGAGCCTGCGCGGACGAACCTACGTGTTTACAGACCCGGACGGGCTTGAGTTGTGCCTGCGCCCGGACCTGACGGTACCTGCATGCCGCATCTATCTCGAGCGCGATCCGGCGGCGCTCTCGACACAGCGCTTCTGCTACAGCGGCCCAGTTTTCCGTTATCAGCCGCACGATGCCCCCGTAGCCCACGCCCGCGAAACGCGGCAGGCGGGTTTTGAGACGTTTGGCTTGACAGATCGACCGGCGGCCGACGCCGAAGTATTGGGGGTCACGATAGAAGCCCTGCGCGCGGCCGGCCTCGCCGATTTTCAGTTGCGGATGGGCGATCTGGGCTTGCTTAACGCCATTCTCGACGCACAGGCCATGCCGAGCCGCTGGCGGCGGCGGCTGGCGCATCAATTCTGGCGCGCGGACGCCTTCCATGCCGAGCTGAAACGACTGGTGCGGTGGCCGGCCGAATCGGCGCGCGGCATCGACGCGGCACTGCTGGCCCGGCTTGACCCCGAACGACCGGAGGACGCCGAAGCCCAAGTCGCTGAATACCTCGCATCGGCCAAGATCGATTTATTCGGCACCCGGCAGTTGGCCGAAATCACCGCCGGCTTGCTGGAGGCGGCGCAGGACACACGCTCTGGTCCGCTGGCTCCCGCGCACGCCCAACTGATCGAAACCTACGTCGGCATCGTCGACACACCGCGCCGGGGTGCCAAGACGCTGGAAGCGCTGGCCGCGGCCGCAAAATGTGACATCGGGCCGGCGCTGGCCAATTTCCGCCGCCGGCTCGATTTGATGACCGCAGCTGGGATCAACGTCGATCAGGCCCGCTTTTCAGGCGAATTCGGCCGCCGCTTCGAATACTACACCGGCTTCGTGTTCGACCTCGTCGTGCCAGCCCTCGGTGCCAATAGCCCGGTCGCCGGTGGCGGACGCTATGACAGCTTGTTGCAGGCGGTGGGCGCGCCCCACGAAGTGCCCGCCGTGGGCGCGGCGATCTATACCGAGCGCTTGCGCCAGGTTCTCGATGGCGCAGCAAGCAAGGCCGGACCCACATCATGACCGAACGCCTCACCCTCGCCTTGCCGTCGAAGGGACGGCTGATGGACAACTGCATCGAGACGTTCGCCAAGGCGGGTTTTCACATCACCAAGAGCGCGGCCTCACGCGACTATCGCGGCAGCGTCACCGGCCGCCCGGACATCGACATCCGGTTTGTGTCGGCGTCTGAAATTGCGCAACTGTTGCGCGTCGGCGACGTTCATCTCGGCGTCACCGGCGAAGACCTGATGCGCGAAACCAGTACCGAAATCGATCAGCGCGTCGACTTCGCGGCCAAGCTGGGGTTCGGCCATGCCGACGTGGTGGTGGCGGTGCCCGCCTGCTGGCTCGACGTGCGCGGCTTGGCCGACCTCGAACCGATGGCGATGCGCTTCCGCCGCCAGCACGGCCGCCGCATCCGCGTCGCCACCAAATATCTCAACCTGACCCGGCACTATTTCGCCGCAGCCGGGGTCATCAGTTACCGCATCGTCGAGAGCCTGGGGGCCACTGAGGGCACGCCGGCGGCCGGGCAGGCGGAACTGATCGTCGACATCACCTCCAGCGGTGCCACACTGTCAGCCAACGGCCTGAAAGTGCTGGATGACGGCATCTTTTTCAAGAGCGAAGCCAATCTGATCCGCTCGAAAATCGCGCGCTGGACGCCATGCCTCGCGACGTTGGCGAACGACATCGTCGCCGACGTCAACCGCTCGGTGCGGGCCGGCTGATTTGCCAAGATCGGCGCGAATTGCCGAACTCGCGGGCATTTGGTGAGAACCTGCTTTTTGTGAGCACCTGCTTCCACAGGACCACCGGACGGCCAAAGAACGGCCAGGAACGCCCCGTAGCTGGCATTTACCATTCACTTGGCACCCGACCTGCCTGAAATCGCAGAAACCCACCAGCGGTCAAATTTGACCACAAGGAATCGATTCGCCGAAATTGCATTGCAATGCACGACCGTTTGTAGATTCTGGGTCAAGCATTTCAGCGCGACCCAACGCTCTGGCTTAGGGTGCAGTTGTTGGGTCGCGCGAACACTTGACCCAACCAACGTGGCACGCTGCGATTTCGGCTCAAGCGCGTTCGGCTGTGATGTGCTTGCCGAGCCCGACGGCGGTGACGGCGCATTTGACGATGGCTGTCGCATCGAGACCGGCCAGGGCGTACATCACCTCTGGCTTGTCGTGGTCCAAGAACACGTCGGGCAGTACCAACGGCCGCACTTTCAAGCCATGATCGAGCAACCCGGCAGTCGCCAGATAATGCAGCACGAACGAGCCGAAGCCGCCGATCGAGCCTTCCTCGACCGTGATCAACACCTCATGCTCGCGCGCCAGCCGTCCGATCAGCTGGGTATCGAGGGGCTTGGCGAAGCGCGCGTCGGCGACCGTCGTCGATAGTCCCAGCGCGGCGAGCTGGTCGGCTGCCTTCAGGCATTCGGCCAGTCGCGTGCCGAGGCTGAGCAGCGCCACTTTGGTGCCTTCCCGCAGCACCCGCCCACGACCGATTTCCAAGGGTATGCCGACCTCCGGCATTTCGATGCCAACGCCCTCTCCACGCGGATAACGGAAAGCGCAGGGTCCGTCGTCGATGGCGACCGCTGTGGCGACCATGTGCACGAGTTCGGCTTCGTCGGCCGCCGCCATCACGATAAAGCCGGGCAGCGCCCCGAGATAGCCAACGTCGAACGAGCCGGCGTGGGTTGCGCCATCGGCACCGACCAGCCCGGCGCGGTCGATCGCGAAGCGGACCGGCAACTTCTGAATGGCAACATCGTGCACGACCTGATCGTAGGCGCGCTGCAGGAACGTGGAATAGATGGCGGCGAACGGCTTATAGCCCTCCGTCGCGAGGCCAGCGGCGAACGTCACCCCGTGTTGTTCGGCGATGCCGACGTCGAACGTTCGTGCCGGAAATTCCTTCCCGAAAAGGTCGAGCCCGGTGCCCGACGGCATCGCCGCCGTGATCGCAACGATTTTCGGATCCTTGCGCGCCTCGGCGATCAAAGCGTCGGCGAACACCTTGGTATAGCCGGGCGCATTCGGCTTCGGCTTGACCTGCGCGCCGGTGATGACGTTGAACTTGTTGACGCCGTGATATTTGTCCGCCGCATCTTCGGCTGGCGGATAGCCTTTGCCCTTTTTCGTCACGACGTGCAGCAGGATCGGCCCGCGCTTGGCATCGCGCACATTCTTCAGCACCGGCAGCAGCACGTCGAGATCGTGGCCGTCGATGGGGCCGAGATAATAGAACCCGAGTTCCTCAAACAGCGTGCCGCCGGTCCAGATCGTTCGCGTGTATTCTTCGGCGCGCGCGGCGCGACGCTCCCATTGCTTCGGCAGATTGCGGGCCAATTGCTTGGCGATCTCGCGCAAATGCAGATAGGTGCCCGACGACGATATCCGCGCGAGGTAGCTCGACAGCGCGCCAACCGGCGGGGCAATCGACATATCGTTGTCGTTGAGGATGACGATCAACGGCTCGTTGCGCGCGCCCGCGTTGTTCATCGCCTCATAAGCCATGCCGGCGCTCATCGCACCGTCGCCGATGACCGACACGACGTGGTTGTTGCGGCCTTCGAGATCACGCGCCACAGCCATGCCGAGGCCGGCCGAAATCGATGTCGACGAATGCGCCGCGCCGAACGGATCATACGGGCTTTCGGTCCGCCGGGTGAACCCCGACAAGCCGCCAGCCTGGCGCAACGTGCGGATGCGATCGCGTCGCCCGGTGAGGATCTTGTGCGGGTAGGCTTGGTGGCCGACGTCCCAGATCAAGCGATCGTCGGGGGTGTTGAAGACCCAGTGCAGCGCCACCGTCAATTCGACGACGCCTAGCCCGGCACCCAGATGCCCGCCGGTCACCGACACCGCCGCGATCGTCTCCGCGCGCAACTCGTCGGCCACCTGCCGCAGATCCTTTTCAGCGATGCGGCGCAAGTCGGCGGGCGAGCGAATACTGTCGAGTAACGAAGGTTTGGACGATGATGATGCAGTCATTGGGCGCTCGAGTTCGAAATCATGCCGACGGCCGGTACCTTCTAAACGCTAACGCGTATCTCACAGTCGGGCCTCACGCGCTAGTCGCGCTCCGGCCGGGGCGGCGCTTGCGCCGACGCCGCGAGATGCGGCTACGTGCGGCTTCGCCGCAATTTCGCTGCGCGCTGCCACCTCCACCTGCGGCTTGGCGCGCGGCTGGGGCTAACTCAGCCCCCCTGCCTCACCCACCTGCGGCTTGGCCGCACGTAGGCGACTGCCGTCGGCCGGTAGCCGCCCCGGCCGGAGCGCGAGCGGAT
>JANXYD010000444.1 GCA_025350265.1 Hyphomicrobiaceae bacterium
AGCTGGTGGTCTGGACCCTGTCCGCCGTCATGGCCGGGATCGGCGGCGCGCTTTATGTGCAGGTCGGCATCATCAACCCCAGCGAATTTGCCCCCGCTAACTCCATCGAAGCCGTGATCTGGGTGGCCGTCGGTGGACGCGGGACGCTGGTGGGTGCTGCCGTCGGCGCCCTCGTCGTCAACTTCCTCAAGACGTGGTTCACCACGGGATTGCTGGCGCCTTATTGGCTGTTCGCACTCGGGGCGCTCTTCATCATCGTCACCTTGGCATTGCCGAAAGGCATCATCGGTGCGGTGCTGGAACGCTTCGGCGACAAGACCGGCGGACTGAAGGGTGCCACGCGCGACGACGTGCCCGCATCGAAAGCTGCGGAGTAGCACATGAGCACCGTCACCCAGTCCGACCTCGACAGCTCCAAACCCGCACTCACCCAGGCGTTGTTGTATCTTGATGGCGTCAGCGTCGCTTTCGATGGCTTCAAGGCGATCAACGATCTGTCGCTGTTCATCAAGCCGGGCGAAATGCGCGCCATCATCGGCCCCAACGGCGCCGGCAAGACGACGATGATGGACATCATCACCGGCAAGACGCGGCCCGACGTGGGCACGGTGTATTTCGACGGCAAGCACGACCTGACGAAGTTGGATGAGGCTGCCATCGCCGACCTCGGCATCGGGCGCAAATTCCAGAAGCCGACGGTGTTCGAGAGCCAGACGGTGGCCGACAATATTCTGCTGGCGCTGCGCGGGCCGCGCGACGTGTGGTCGGCACTGTTCGGCGAGCGCAACGCCATCGAGCCGCATCGCATCGAGGAAATTCTCGACATCGTGCGCCTGACACGTGAGCACAAGCGCCTCGCGGGGGATCTGAGCCATGGGCAGAAACAATGGCTCGAAATCGGCATGCTGCTGGCGCAGGATCCGAAATTGCTGCTGGTCGACGAACCGGTGGCGGGCATGACCGATAGCGAGACGGAAGACACCGCGCGGCTTTTGAAGCGCATCTCCAAAGACCATTCCGTCATCGTCGTCGAGCACGACATGACCTTCGTGCGGGCGCTCGATACGCGCGTGACATGCCTGCACGAAGGATCGGTGCTGGCGGAAGGACAGATCGACGACGTGTCACGCAACAAGCGCGTCATCGAGGTTTATCTTGGCCGCTGAGCGTAAAAATGGCGACAAGGGATCTGCCGGGGAGAGTGTTATGCTGCCGCCATTGAGACCGAAGCCGATCAAGGCGCGCGCGCGCCGGCATCATTTGCCCGTTCGCCGCGAGCAGCCGTCGAAGATTGTAGACGGGGAACTCCGGTCTTCACTGCGCGTACTTGGCACAGCACGGCCGATCCGCGTGATCTTGATGGCGCGCGGCGAAACCGTGCTCAAAGGTATGTCCTGATGCTCACCCTCGACGGCATCGATGTGTTCTACGGTGCGGCGCAAGCCCTGCGCGGCGTGTCGTTGACCGCGAAACAAGGTGAGGTCACGTGCGTGCTCGGCCGCAACGGGGTCGGCAAATCGACGCTGTTGCGCGCCATCTGCGGCCAGCAACCGATCCGCGCCGGGCACATGCACTGGGGCGACATCGATCTTGCGCCGCTGCAGCCATTCGAGCGGGCGCGTGCCGGCATCGGCTACGTGCCGCAAGGCCGCGAGATCTTTCCGCTGCTGTCGGTGAAGGAGAACCTCGAGACGGGTTATGCGCCACTGAAGCGCGGGGACCGCAATATTCCTGCCGTGATCTTTGAATTGTTTCCGGTGTTGCGCACCATGTTGCGGCGGCGCGGCGGCGACCTCTCCGGCGGCCAACAGCAGCAATTGGCGATCGCGCGCGCGCTGGTGATGCGGCCGAAGCTGCTGGTGCTGGACGAGCCGACCGAGGGTATCCAGCCGTCCGTTATCAAGGATATCGGACGCGCCATCGATTATCTCAGGCAGCAGGGCGACATGGCGATTGTGCTGGTGGAGCAATATTTCGAATTCGCACGCGATCTCGCCGACAGCTACGCGGTGATGGATCGCGGGCAAATCGTGCTGTCGGGCACGCGCGCCGAAATGGTGGAAGCCGATGTCCGTCGCCGCCTTGCCGTCTAGTTCAGCCAAGTGCGCTGCGGCAGCGGCTCTCGATGGGGTTCGCGCGCGTGGCGGCGTAGCCGTTGCATTCAAGAGAGTTGCCGGTTGCACCCGCCTTGCCGATCTGCATGAAAGGGGCGGGTTTCGCGCAAAATTTCCGCGCACGCATGGTTTGTGCGAGGCCGTTCTGATCAACACGGGCGGCGGGTTGTTGGGGGGCGACAGCGTGCGCTTCGACATAACGGTCGATGCGGATGCCGAAGCGCAGGTCACGACACAATCAGCAGAGCGCGTGTATCGCTCGCTTGGCCCCGATGCCTGCGTCGATATTGCGCTCTCGGTCGGCAGCAAAGGCCGGCTGCACTGGCTGCCGCAGGAAACCATTCTGTTCAACGATGCCCGGCTGGCGCGTAACATCGCGGCCGATATCGCCGATGATGCAACACTGCTGCTGATCGAAGCCACAGTGTTCGGCCGCGCCGCGATGGCTGAAATGATGCTGGCCGGCGCATTGCACGATCGATGGCGCATTTCGCGCGGCGGTGAACTTATCTACGCCGACACCGTCCGCATCGCCGGCGACATTCAAAACCAACTCATGGGCGCGGCGATTGGCTGCGGCGCAACGGCTATGGCGACGCTGCTCTACATCGCACCCGACGCCGCCGATCGGCTCGACGCCGCTCGCGCAAGCCTCGCCGACACGTCTGCGCGCGCGGCCGTCAGCTCCTGGAACGGCATGCTCGCAGCCCGCTTGCTTGCGCCCTCGGCAGATGCTTTGAAGGCTGACGTGGTGCGCCTCACAGCGTATCTATCGGGCTATGCCCTGCCGCGCGTGTGGGGCGTGATATGAATTCTGCGTTGCTGTTTGATTGAGGATTTGGTCGCCCATGAATCTGACGCCACGCGAAAAAGACAAGCTGCTGATAGCCATGGCCGCAATCGTCGCGCGCAAACGGCTGGAGCGCGGCGTCAAGCTCAATCATCCCGAAGCCATCGCGTTGATCACCGACTACGTCGTCGAGGGCGCACGCGATGGCCGGAGCGTTGCCGACCTGATGCGCGATGGCGCGCGCGTGGTGTCTCGCGCGGAAGTCATGCCCGGCATCGCCGAAATGATCCACGACGTGCAGGTGGAAGCGACATTTCCAGACGGCACCAAGCTGGTGACGGTGCACGAACCCATTCGCTGACCACACGCCAACTCGATATTCACCGTGCCACAGGAGACAGCAATGCTCAGACTAGCGCTTCTCATTTTCGTTCTGGCGATCGCGCCAGCTTCAGCCCATCCGGGGCACGTTTCTGGCGACGCCGTCGCCGGTTTTCTGCACCCATTTTCGGGCATCGACCATGTCGCTGCCATGTTGGCTGTGGGTGCGTGGTCGGCGCTGATCGGCGGCTGGCGTGTTTGGGCGTGGCCATTGGCATTCGTCACCGCGATGATGGCGGGCGGCGCGATTGGACACGCCGGGATGACGTTCCCGGCAGTGGAACAAACCATTGCCGCTTCGCTCGTCGTCTTCGGCATTCTACTGGCAATGGCAATTCAGGCGCCGACGGGCGTAGGCGTCGTCGTCATCGCCGTGTTCGCCGTCTTTCACGGCATCGCGCATGGCAACGAAGCAGCAGGCGCGAACTTGACTGCATTCATGACAGGCTTCGTTGTTGCGACGGGCCTGTTGCATCTCATCGGCATCGTGACGGCGCGCGGGCTTATCGCGGGGCTGAATGCAACGCCCGTGCGCATGGTGGGCGTTGCAACAGCTGTTGCAGGCGCAGCTCTTCTCGCGCAGGGAGGCTGAGCATGATACCCGGTGAAATCATGGCCGCGCCCGGCGACATTGAGCTGAATGCCGGCCGCATCGCCATTACGCTGAAGGTTTCCAACACCGGCGACCGCCCGGTCCAGGTCGGCAGCCATTATCATTTCGCCGAGACCAATCCTGCGCTGAATTTCGATCGCAAGGCGGCGTTGGGCTACAGGCTGGATATCGCCGCCGGCACCGCCGTGCGCTTCGAGCCGGGACAATCGCGCGACGTGCACCTGATCCCCGTCGCCGGCAAGCGCCGCATCTTCGGCTTCCGCCAGGACGTCATGGGGAAACTGAAATAGGGTCGATGAACAGCGGGTTCGGCCTGCACCGGCCGCGTGATTTCAACTCGCTGTCATCCCGTGCGCTCTGCAGAAATAGGCTGTCTTCAGTCTATTTTTGCAGTGCAGACACGGGACCGCCGAGATCTCCAGCTTTCGCGTGTGCAACGGTCCCGTGTCTGCGAAGCAGCATTGCGCTTCACTACATGCTGCGTCGCGCATGGGATGACAGCAGTCTCCCACAGTCGACATCAATCACTTCATCGACGAGGACATCATGCCCACTAAAATGTCTCGCGCCGCGTATGCCGGCATGTTCGGCCCGACGACGGGCGATCGTGTGCGGCTGGCCGACACCGACCTGATCATCGAGGTGGAGAAGGATTTCACGACGTACGGCGAGGAAGTGAAATTCGGCGGCGGCAAGGTGATCCGCGACGGCATGGGGCAGAGCCAGATCACCAATGCCAAGGGTGCGGTCGATACTGTCATCACCAACGCTGTGATCCTCGATCATTGGGGCATCGTGAAAGCCGATATCGGCATCAGCGACGGGCGCATCGCCGGCATCGGCAAGGCCGGCAATCCAGACATTCAAGCGAACGTCGATATCATCATCGGGCCAGGCACGGAAGTGATCGCCGGCGAGGGTAAAATCATCACCGCCGGCGGGTTCGACACGCACATCCATTTCATCTGCCCGCAGCAGATCGAGGAAGCGCTGATGTCAGGCATTACCTCGATGCTGGGCGGCGGCACGGGGCCGGCGCACGGCACGTTCGCCACCACCTGCACGCCGGGGCCGTGGCATCTCCGAATGATGATCCAGGCTGCCGATAGTTTTCCGATGAACCTGGGCTTTGCCGGCAAGGGCAATGCGTCGCTGCCGGAGGCGCTGGAAGAGATGATCAAGGCCGGTGCCTGCGCGCTGAAGCTGCACGAGGACTGGGGCACGACGCCGGCTGCGATCGACAACTGCCTCGCCGTCGCCGACGACTACGACGTGCAGGTGATGATCCACTCCGACACGCTCAACGAGAGCGGGTTCGTCGAGGATACGATCAAGGCGTTCAAGGGCCGCACCATCCACGCGTTCCACACCGAGGGCGCGGGCGGCGGGCATGCACCCGATATCATGAAGGTGGCGGGGCTGAAGAAC
>JANXYD010000449.1 GCA_025350265.1 Hyphomicrobiaceae bacterium
ACGTCACCGATCACGTTCATGACCTGGCTTTCGCCAGCCCGCTCGCGCCGCTTGTCGCAGATGGCGATCGGGCAACCGATGCGCTTTGCCAAGGCCCGCGCACGCACCACACCGCCGACATCGGGCGATACGACGACGACCTTCGAGGTGTCGAAGCGTTCTTGAATGTCGCGCGCAAACGTGGGGGCGGCGAACAGGTTGTCGGTGGGAATGTCGAAAAAGCCCTGGATCTGACCGGCATGCAAATCGAGCGTCATGACGCGGTCGACACCAGCACGCTCGATCATGTTGGCAACCAGCTTCGCCGAAATGGGAGTGCGCGGGCCAGACCTGCGATCTTGCCTGGCATATCCGAAATAGGGCATGACCGCTGTGATACGACGCGCCGACGAGCGTTTGAGCGCATCGGCGAGGATCAACAGTTCCATCAGGTTGTCGTTGGCCGGTGCGGACGTCGACTGGACGATGAACACGTCCTTGCCGCGCACGTTGTCATGGATCTCAACGAACACTTCCATGTCGGCGAAACGCTTGACGGTGGTGCGCGTCAGCGGGTGCTTGAGTTCCGCCGAAATCGCCTCCGACAGCTGTCGATTGCTGTTGCCAGCCACGATCTGGATGCTCTTGCCGTCTCCCCGGCCGCCGTCGTTCGAATTTGAATCGAATGCCATGGCTTTTCTCCGTCCGGGTTTGCCGAGAACGGTTGCTCAATAGCAATCGGGCGCGGGCGTGTAAACGCACCGTGCCCGGATTTGCGACTGATTTGTGTCTGCTGACTCAAATTTCAGCGGTAAAAAGCGATTAATTCACGGCTGTGGCGCGCGGCAGCAACTTAAGGATGCCCTGCGCCGCGGCAGACGCCGCCGCATCCGCCGTACGGCCCCAAGACGCATCCAGACTGCCTGCGGCGATCTCGTTCTTCTGAGTAACGGTACCGAGACGCTTGCCCTGCGGGTCCTTGACGTTCCAGTCGATCTGGACCGGTTGCTTGCCGTCCGAGACCGCGCCCATCTTCACCACGCCCTCGACGCGATAGGGAGTTCCACCCTGGCTGGCTGTACCGACGCCATTCTTGGTGAGTTCGGCTTGCAACGCCGCTGCCAAGGCGTTGTTGCCATCGCCGGGTGCGCCGGTCAGCGACGGGATGACCGCAGCAAGAGGTCCGGCCGCCTGTGATGTCGGGGCCGCAGCCGCCATCCGTGGCGCACCTGAACCCAGCGGCGCGGTTGCCGGCGGCAACGCACCAACCGACGTTGTCGAGACCGCACCACCGCCTTGCGAGGTCGAGGCAACCGCAGCATTCGCCGGCGTCTGCAGCGCCAGCCAGGCGACCAGCGAACCCGACGTTTTCTGCGCTATCGATTGAGTAACTTGTGGCGTTACGATGGACCAGGGATCACCACCCGCAGCCCCCGCGACGACTTCCTCACCCGTGATGCGGTTGACGCGACGGCCGGCCGGATCGGTGACGTCCCAGATATAGGAAATCTTGGTCGCCGATTTGTCCTTGGCCGCCACGATATAGCCGCGCAACGCAAAGTCGGCCTTGTCCTGCGCCGCGACGACGACGACATTCTTCTGGCCAATGGCACCGCTGAAATCTTGTGCCAGTTGTTTTGCGATGCCATCGGGCGCACCAATAACCGGTGCGATGCTGATGCGCGTTGACTTCTTTGCAGCAGCAGGTGCCAGCGAAAGTTGAGTTTCAGGTTGCGTGGAGCCGGTCGTGCCGAGCACAGACGACCCCGTTTCACAACCCGCCAGACCGATGCAGCATAGAGCGAACATCGCAACGGCAGCCGTACGTTGGTATGATGTCCGGCCTGCGCCGGCAATTGTTTTCGTCACGACGAAGCCCTCACGTCCACGACTTTGGGACCTCCGGCTGCCGGCTTACTAACATGGCGGCGAGTTCTTTCGAACCGGTACACACGACGACTCATCTAGTCTTTCCGGAACTTGGCGTAAAGCGGGCCGCAGGTGAATTGCCGCAGCTAAAGGCTGGTTTGCGACAATTATGGTCGCGAAGATGTGGAAAAGCAATTTTCAAGCCAGCATGACAGCCGAAATCTGGCGGCCATAATCGCTTTCTCGGCCGTGGGTCGTCCTCCGGAAACTGAAAAATCGATTCGGGTGGGTGTACGTGCATGCGGACAGATCATCGATTGTTCCCGTGCCGGCTGCGGCAAGGCGATGAACCACGAAGCCCGGCAGGTCGAAATGGGTGCGCGCACCGGCGTTCGGTTGCTGGAAGAAGCGGCCGTTGGTCGGGTCGCTTGCGCAAAACGTCGCCTCGAATTCCGGACCAACCTCATAGCTGCCCTGGCTGATGCAGGGGCCGACCGCGGCAACGATGTCCGCCCGCTTCGCGCCGGCCTGTTCCATGACTGCCAACGTCGCTTCGAGAATGCCGGCCAGCGCGCCTTTCCACCCGGCGTGCGCCGCGCCGACGACGCGGGCGACGGGATCGGCAAACAATACCGGGGTGCAATCGGCAGCAAGTGCGCCGAGCGCCAGGCCCGGCACGATCGTCACCAGCGCGTCGGCCCTGGGTTGGGCATGCGGCGTCCAGGGGGTGTCAACGAGGATGGCGGTCGCCGAATGACATTGATGGCATGTCAGCAGCCGCGCTGCATCGGTGCCGAGATGGCGTGCCACCCGCGCCCGATTCTCGATGACGGCGGCGCGCTCATCGTCAGAGCCGAGGCCGCAGTTGAGCGACGCATACACCCCTGTCGAAACCCCGCCCGCGCGCGTGAAAAAACCATGCGCCACGTTCGGCGCGCGGCAGAGCGCTGAGGATTGCACGGGTTCGAGCATGGCGGAATCGGCATCTGGTGCGAATTGATCGATGGAGCAGCCGTTGCATAACAGACGACGCCTCAGCCGGGTAGCGCCTGGTTGCGTAAATGTCCCCAGCCGCGCTCGATCTTCCGCACAACCCGCTCATAGGGGCTGGCATCACGCGCGCGCTCGCGCTAAGACCGCCTCGTGGGGTGCGACTCCGAGGCAGATGCGAGGGGCATCTGTGCGGATCATACTCGGCATTGTGGCGCAACGCAGGCTGGCAAGCGGCCCCGCTTCCGGAACCTGACCTGCGTCGTTACGCCTCCGTGTTACTTGGACGACAACTCAACTTTGACGACGACCTGCTGCTCAAGAGACTGAGGCCGAGGCCCAATGCCCAAGAAACTGATCATCGATGGCGTCGAGATCGAAGTCGAAGATGGCCTGACGCTGATCCAGGCGTGCGAGCAGGCGGGTGCCGAAATCCCGCGCTTCTGCTATCACGAGCGCCTGTCGATCGCTGGCAATTGCCGCATGTGCCTGGTCGAAGTTGCCGGCATGCCGAAGCCGCAAGCCAGTTGTGCGCTGGGCGTCAACGATTTGCCTCCGAACAAGGATGGTAGCCCCAAGGTCATCTCCACCAAATCGCCAATGGTCAAGAAGGCCCGCGAAGGCGTGATGGAATTCCTGCTCATCAATCATCCGCTGGACTGCCCGATCTGCGACCAGGGCGGCGAGTGCGACCTGCAGGACCAGGCTGTCGCGTTCGGCATCGGCGCGTCGCGCTACACCGAAAACAAGCGTGCCATCGAGGAAAAGAACCTCGGGCCGCTGATCAAGACAATGATGACCCGGTGCATCCAATGCACGCGTTGCGTACGTTTCATGACGGAAGTAGCCGGCGTCGAGGAATTGGGTGCCATCGGCCGTGGCGAGGATATGGAGATCACGACCTATCTCGAAAAGGGCATGATGAGCGAGATGTCGGCCAACGTGGTCGATATCTGCCCGGTTGGCGCGCTGACCCATCGCCCATGGGCGTTCAACGCGCGACCGTGGGAAATGGAAAAGACCGAAAGCATAGACGTGATGGATGCGCTGGGCTCCAACATCGTCGTGCATACGCGCGGTCGCGAGGTGATGCGCAT
>JANXYD010000470.1 GCA_025350265.1 Hyphomicrobiaceae bacterium
GGAGGCGGCATGTCGTCGTTGTGTTCGCTGCGGTTTGTCCCAGGCTCAATGTATCGGACCGTACCATGAGTGAAATTCTGCGGAAGTTTCTGCAGCGTATCGTCCATCGTGGCACGCTCGACGTTACCTCCGCGTCCGGCAAATCGTTTCGCCTGGGCGACGGTAGCGGAAAGCCCGTGGCGGTACGCTTCTTGGATCCGGCAGCCGAGCGCAGTTTGCTGTTCAACCCCGAACTGGCGCTGGGCGAGCTGTATACGGATGGCCGTCTGGTCGTGACCGGCGGCAGCGTCTACGATCTTTTGCAGATCCTCTCGGCGAACCTCGGACATCAATTGCCGATTGCGCCGACGCATCAGATCGGGCGCAGGCTCGTGCGCTGGTTGCACCAATGGAATTCGCGCGACCGCTCGAGCCGCAACGTTGCGCATCATTATGATTTGAGCGAGCGCCTCTACGATCTTTTTCTGGACCACGATCAGCAATACTCGTGCGCGTATTTCGAAGCGCCCGATCGCTCGCTGGAAGAGGCGCAATTGGCCAAGCAGCGGCACATCGCTGCCAAGCTGCTGATCGAGCCAGGCGCGCGTCTGCTCGATATCGGCTGCGGCTGGGGCGGTCTTGGACTTTACATCGCCAACCACTTCGATGCCGAAGTCACCGGTATTACCCTTTCCAAAGAGCAACTGCGCGTGGCACGCCAGCGTGTCGCGGACGCCAAAATGGAGGCCAAGGCGGATTTCCTTTTGCAGGATTATCGCGACGTGCGCGACAGTTTCGACCGCATTGTTTCCGTCGGCATGTTCGAGCATGTTGGCGTCGGCTATTACGATGCCTTTTTCGGTAAGATTGGGCAGTTGCTCTCCAGAGACGGTGTCATGGTGCTGCATTCCATCGGCCGCATGGACGGGCCGGGTTCGACGAACCCGTGGATCGACAAATACATTTTTCCCGGCGGTTACGCGCCCGCGCTATCCGAGGTGCTGCCAGCCATCGAGCGGGCCGGGCTGATCGTCACCGACGTCGAGATCTTGCGCCTGCACTATGCTGAAACGCTGAAACACTGGCGCGAACGCTTCCAGAGCAACCGAAACGTGGCGGCGTCGCTGTATGACGAGCGGTTCTGCCGCATGTGGGAATTTTATCTGGCGGCGAGCGAAACCTCGTTTCGTCACGGCGGACTGATGGTGTTCCAGATCCAGTTGGCCAAGCGTCAGGATGCCGTGCCGTTGACGCGCGACTACATCGTGGCCGCCGAGACCAAGCTGCGCGCCGACGATGCCGCATTTGCCCGGACTTTGGCTGAAAGCGCGGTCGGTCCAGCTCAAACCGTTTGAAACCGTTCGAACGTGCGCACGTTAACACGGCGGCGCGAGCCTCGATCAACACGTGGCTCGATCAAGACTTGATGCGATAAACACGTGGAAGGATAACGCTTGGCCGATCAAAACGCCGATCCCGCCCCCGAAAATATCAGGGAAGACATCACCGGTCCGCTGGCTGGTGACGCTCAAACCCAAGAACTGACCATCTCGGCTGAGAAGGTCTGCTACTTCATCATCAAGGCGCGTGAATTCGAGGCCAAGGATCAGGTCACCGAGCCAGATCCCGGCTCCAACCCCACCGACGACGGCATGATCGCGGTGCTTGAAGATCACGGCGACGATCCCGTGCAGGAGGAATTGCAGTCATTCATCGCCAGCTTGACTGAAGATGACGAGGTCGAATTGGTCGCCTTGATGTGGCTCGGCCGCGGCGACGGGACGTTTGACGACTGGCCGTCGTTGCGTGCGGAAGCGTTGCGCGTGCACGGCTCAAAGCGGAGTGTATCGACCGCGCGCTATTTGCTGGGAACGCCATTGGCCGGCGACTATGTCGAGGAAGCGCTGTCGATGTTCGGCCAATCTTGCAGTGATGACAACTGCCTCTGACGGTGCCGATTTGGCTATGCGCACAACCTGCTTGCATCGCTGCCGCTTCACGGCGCAGATTGCCGTCGGTCGGTCCGGTCGGTCGATTGCGTGAGCAGAGGAGAGCGTGCATGTCCGAGATGTCAGCGGTGAAGCCGGAAGAAGTTGGGTTTTCGTCGGTCCGGCTCAAGCGCATCGAAAGTTGGATGCGCACGCAAGTCACCGGTGGACGCTTGGCCTCGGTCGAGGTCATGATCAATCGCCGGGGGCGCACGGCATTCCATCTGACAGAGGGCAAGCAGGATCTTGCGCGCGGCAAAGCGGCCACGCCGGACAGCATCCACCGTATTTATTCGATGACCAAGGCGATGACCTCGGTTGCGATCATGATGCTCTACGAGGAGGGATTGTTTCAACTCGACGATCCCATCAGCCGATTTGTTCCGGCTTTTGCCAATCAACGCGTCTATACCGGCGGCGGCTACGGTGCGGTGCAGAGCGCGCCGGCAGTGCGGGACATAACTTTTCGCGATTTGCTGACGCACACGTCCGGCTTGACTTACGGCTTCATGGCGGCCAATCCCGTCGACGCGATGTACCGGGCGCAGAAGCTGGAATTGCCGGGCACCGACATGACGCTGGCGGAGTTCGCCGACAAGGTCGCAGCGATGCCGTTGATCGCGCAGCCGGGAACCGAGTGGAATTATTCGGTGGCGACCGACATACTCGGACATCTGGTGGCGGTGATTTCAGGCCAGCCATTCGAACAGTTTTTGCGCACCCGCATCATCGCACCGCTTGAGATGCATGATACTGATTTCCATGTGCCGTCGGCTAAGGTCGGACTCTTCTGCGCGTGCTACGTCAAAGGCCCGGATGGCCGCCCGGCACTGCAGGACGATCCCGAAAAGAGCCGGTTTCTCGTGGCACCGAAGGCGCCGTCGGGCGGGGGCGGGCTGGTCTCGACGGCGCGCGACTATATGCGCTTTTGCCAGTTGCTGTTGGGGCGCGGCGCGCTGGGCCAAGTGCGATTGCTCGGTCGCAAGACGGTCGAACTGATGACGCTCAATCACCTGGAAGGCGACATGGCCGCGATGGGTCAGCCGCGGTTCGGTGAATCGAACTTCCACGGCATCGGCTTCGGCCTCGGCTTTTCGGTGACCCTTGATCCGGCGAAGGCGCAGATCTCCGGCTCGGCGGGTGAATATTCGTGGGGCGGGATGGCCAGCACCGCATTCTGGATCGATCCGAAAGAAGATCTGGCTGTCGTGATGATGACCCAGCTGATGCCGTCGTCGACGTATCCGATCCGTCGCGAATTGCGCGTTCTTACGTATCAGGCATTGGTCGATTGAGTACGATCGGCATGCGCGCGGCGGCTCAGAAAAAGGCGAGATTTACACGCAGTACTGTAGGCTGCAAAGATCGGCGGAGAAGTAGTGTACGTTGAATGCATGCTTCGGTTGCATTTTCACGCATTCTCCCGCAGTCTGCGCATACCTCATCGGCGGGGCGGGTCTAGAACCGTCGTGATCTGCGGTGAGGCGATTGTGAAACGCTCGAACGAGCCACGCGGCCACGGGGTCGTAAGTGGCGCCGGGGCTCGACGTTGTCCCGCCGCTGAAAGAGCGGTGCTGTTGCAAAGCAGGGACAGGCAATGTCGAGAAACAAACGCAGTCCGGCAGAGCGCGGCTGACGCCGCAGACTACCCCGGCCCGTCGGCGAGACGGGTCTCGCAGAACACACGGCCAAGCCGCGCTCTGCTCCCCGCATTTCATCAACGGCACGGCCTCAGGCTGGGGCCGGTAGAAGTGTTTGTGGTGAAGCAGTAGGCAGTAGGCAGTCGCAAGCCTCTCGTCGTCTTCCCGGCCAAGCGGAGCGCGAGCCGGGATCTTGCCCGATTGGTGGCGGTCACGCTCCCGGCTCTCCGCGCGGATGGCGCTGCGGCTGGGATGAGAGCGTGGGAGCGCGGTGGAATCAGCTTGTAATTGGCTGCGCAGTGAGAGCGCTTCCGGATAAAGCACATGCCCTGGACGAGATCCGGGATGTGAGCAGTTTTCCGATTAAAAGCACGACAAAACAAAGGGCTAGTGCTAGCGCCAGGGCATGGGATCGTCGAGATGGCGGGCTTCGTCGGGCACCATGATGGGGATGCCGTCGCGGATTGGATAGGCCAGACGTGCTGAACGACAGATCAACTCCTGCCGCTCTGCGTCATAGTGCAACGGTCCCCGTGTCGCCGGGCAAACCAGGAATTCAAGCAGCCGGCCATCGGCGGTTGCGCGCCGCACGCTCGCTTGGCCTGATTGTTGCGTCCCAATCATTCGACTGCTTCCAAGCGTCAAGGGCTACCACGAGCCCGTCGTTTAGTTGTGACTGCGACGGCCTACTGCAACGTCGAGCCGGAGGTCCCGCCACCCGCCGCCAATTCCATTTCGGCCAGCGCGATCAGCATTTCAGCGCGCGCTTTAAGCGTATCGGTTTCGAGCAAAGCCTGTTTTTCCTCCGGCCCGTAAGGGCACATGACCGACAAGGAATTGACCAGTGCTTCGCTGCTCGAGCGGCCAATCGACACCCAGTCGGCCTTGAGGTTGCGAGCTTCCAGGAAGCGCTTCAACGTCGCGAGCAACACATCACGCGGGACCAGTTGCTCGCCCGTTCCCGCCACCAGGTCGCCAGCGAATTTGGTTAAAGATACCCGGAACGTCCGATACGGCTTTTCGTCCGTTACCTCGTCGACCATTTCGCAGCGCACGACGCCGGTCAACGAAACGATCAAGCGGCCATCGTCGAGCTCCTGGAAAGCGTTGATGCGGCCGACGCATCCCGTTGCGCGTAGCGCGACATTCGATCCCTGCGGACTTTCCTGCTCGCCATCGTCATCTGCGTCGTCGTTCGCGGCCATGGAGCTGCGCTGTGGCTGCACGACGGCCACGAGCCGGTTGCCTGACAGTGCATCGTCGAACATCTCCAGATAACGCGCCTCGAAAATGTTCAATGGCAAGCTACTGCGCGGCAACAGAATGCAGCCGCGCAACGGAAACACGGGCAACACACTGGGAATGTCGAGTGTGCTCCGGTAGCGCTCGTTGATCTTCATCCAGTTACCCTTGTAACGCGTTGACGCTCCGATCGCGTCAAGAAAACAAGACGCCAGACAACAGCCTGCGTCCATTCACGGCTGCTTCGTCCTTGAAACCCCACGCGTCGAAGAACTTCACCAGCTGCTTGCGCGCGGCTTCGTCCTGCCATTTGCGATCGATGCGGATGGCCTCGAGAAGTTGGACTACCGCCGCGTCCTTGGCTCCACGCGCTGCCAACGCGATCGCCAGATCGATGCGCGCCTGATGATTTTTCGGATCGGCCACAATTGACGCTTCCAGCGCTGCTGTGTCGCCGGCGTTGGCTGCCTGCTTGGCGAGATCGATCGCTGCCTGCACGCTGGAGACGATGGCCGCTCCCCGCTTGTCCGGTGGCACCAGAGCGATGGTCTGTTCGGCACGTTCGACGTCGTCGCTCATGAGATAGCAGCGCGCGAGGCCTGCCAACGCGCCGGGATGCTGAGGCTCCTGCTGCAAGATGGCTGCGAACGTTTCCGCAGCCGCTTGCAGATCGTTGGCCTCCAGTGCCTCCTCCGCCGCATCCAACGCCGCCTGAATTTCGTCGCCGGCTTCGTCGCCCAGTGCCTGGTCGATGAAGTCCTTGATCCCAGCCTCCGCCTGCGGCCCGGTGAAGCCATCCAACGGCCGGCCGTCACGGAAGGCATAGACCGTCGGCACCGATTGCACGCGCAGCTGGCCGGCAATGGCCGGATGCGCATCAATATCCATTTTGACAAGCCGTACCTTGCCGCCGTATCCGCGCACAACTTTTTCGAGCACGGGCATCATCTGCTTGCACGCCGCACTGCGCGGCGACCAGAAGTCCACCAGCACCAGCGTCGCTTTGGACGCCTCCAAAACGTCTTTGGCGAAGCCGGCAGTGTTGGTGTCCTTGATGAGTTCGCCGGTCGGCGCGACGGCCGCAGTGGACCCGGCGACACTAGGAGGCATGGGAGGACGTCCGATTGTCATAGTCTGAACCTTAAATCAATAATGCGCACTTACTGACGCTTGAGTACACGACGCTATAAGAACGGCGCCGATGGGAACGGCGAGGTCTGGCATCGCATTGTGCACCCGAGCCGACGTCCGGTGGTGAAAGCCGCGCGACGAAGCCGAGCACACATGTGACGCAACGACTTCCCGGTCAAGGCCTGGGCAACAAATCGTCGCTGAGGCAAGTCGACCGACGGTCCGCCATGCATGACACGGCGATCGGCAAAAGTTTAAATTCTAAATAGGCACTTTGCCGCTCGTCACCCTTGGTTAACCACATGATGATACATCTGTTTCGTTGGAAAAGAAGGCTTTTACCTGCCGCGCGTTCCTTCGCCTGAGTTATGCTCCTTCAGCACGCCATCGCGCAAGCCGTCACGAAGCGGCCATGTAGGCCCGATATCTTTGTTCCTGAAACTCGAGGTGATCCGTGAGCCAGCCTGCCGAAACAGTGCAACTTCCCGTCCGACCGGCCGCCCACCTGCGCTCGATGGGCTGGGTCGTGCGGCGTGCGTTGCTCGGCATCTTCGCGCTTTCGGTGTTCGTCTTGAGCGGGGCGTGGTTAATGTACGCCAGCATCGAGCCAGACGGCAGCCAGCCAACCGAGCAATCTCAGTCGGAGTGAACGGGCGTCGTCGTCTTAGATCATTTTTGCCGCACGAAAGCTGAAATGGCCGTTGCGGCCGACGATGACGTGGTCGTGGACAGTGATGTTCAACGGTCTGGCCGCATCGACGATCTGCCGGGTCATATCGATATCGGCACGCGATGGCGAAGGGTCGCCGGACGGGTGATTGTGCACCAGCACCAGGGCGGTGGCACCAAGCTGCAACGCACGCTTGATAATTTCGCGAATATAAACCGGAGTGTGGTCGACCGTAC
>JANXYD010000485.1 GCA_025350265.1 Hyphomicrobiaceae bacterium
CAACAGCAACGAGAACACCTACACCAACGACTGGACCGGCCCTTACAACGGCCAGGCGATGCTCGTGCATACGCTCGACAACACCGACAAGCCGCGCCGCCTCAAAGGCTTCGACCTCTATTACCATATGTACTCCGGCGAAAAGCAGGCGGCGCTGAATGCGGTACGCGGCTTGCTGCAACTGGCGCGCAATTCCGACGTCATCCCCCTCGATGCGTCACAGTACGCGGCCATGGCGGACGACTTTTTCGCCACCGTCATCGAGCAGAGCGGGCTGTTTCAATGGACCATCAAGAACCGCGGCGCGTTGGCGACGGTGCGCTTCGAGGATGCCGATCAGCTCGCGCTCGATACCGAGGCGAGCGTCGGCGTGCTGGGTGCCAATCGCCATCAGGGCGCGCTTTATCTTGCCCTCGATCCTGCGGTCTCCGCTCCGGTGGTCGCGTTGCGCAGCCGCGACCAGGCCGAGCAAGCGTTGGCGCAACCGGCAACCGCTGCGTCCGAGCCTCTGCTCACGCTCGTCGAGGGGCGGTGGCAACTCTCAGGCCGCGAGGTCAAGGACTGTGTCCAGACGGTTAGCGCCCAGGGTTATGGCAACGGCGATTTGACATTTGCAGGCAAGCCCAACAAACCGTTCCGCATCAAGGTCAGCCGCGACGGCCAGACGCTCAGCGAAGAGATCCGCTGGACGAGCGGGGATGGTCGCTTGGCCTTGCACTATGCCTTGAATGCGTCAAATCCGCTCGAACTTCGCTTTGAGTGCCACGAGTAAGATGATGAAATCGCTGCTCGACACGGCCGGTATTTTTCGCGCCTCCGACGCGCATGCGGCGCAGCGCGGTTGGCTCGGTGCGATTGGCAACTGGTCGGCTCCGGCCTACACATGGATACTCGGTCTTATATTCATCGGGGCGCTCGTTGTCGGGTGGGCCGTGCTGCCCGGCGAGGATGAGCGCATCGAGGCGCTCGAACGGGACGGCCAGACCAAGCGTGCGCTGGCCATGCTGGAGGCACGCTTCGACCGCGGCGATCGTCGGCAGCGCACTTTGGTCAATTTGCGCCGCTTCTACGATTACTATGGCGACAACGATAAGTCGAAAAAGGTTCTTGAACTGCTCGTCGAGCAGCAGCCGCGCGATCTCTATCTGCATCGCCAGCTGGCCCAACTCTATCGGCAGATGCAGGACGAGCCCGGACAGATCCGCGAGTTGCGGGCGCAGTTGAGCATTCGTTATGCCGAGCCAGTGTGTCAGCGCCTTGTCGGCTTGCTGCGTCGGAGCGGCGATTACGCCGGCGAACAGTCAGCGCTGATCGATTGCCGCAACAACGGATATCGGCGTCCCGAAGAGCTTGAGCGGCTGGCTTTTCTCGATGCCGCCGACGGCAACATGGCCGAGACGGCGCAAATTCTCCGTGCGGTCGACGATCGCCGTTGGCTGCGCGGCAGCCGTGAACGCTTGATGTTATTTGACGCGCTGATCGCCACCAAGCTGCCGCAGGATGCGTTGCGTCGCGGCGTCCGCTGGTACAAAGGGCTGGCCGACGAGGATTTTGCGCTCGAAATGATTTCCAGGTTGGTGGCGGCGGAGCGCAACGATCTCGCTTTGCAGTTGGCGCGTGATGTCGGCACGCCCGGCGATGCGGTCACGTTGGCGGTCGGCGAAATTCTCGTCGACCAGGTGCAGTACGAGGCGGCGCGTGCATTCCTCACGGGATGGCTTGCGCAAGCAGCCCAGATGTCAACCGAAACCGCGACCCGGTTCGTCACAGCGGCCGTCGACGCCGAAGATCCCGGGCTCGCCCTCAAGTCCGCCGAGACGTTCGGCCTCACTAAATTCCGAGGGCCCGATCTGGCTGCATTGTCCGAGGCACTGATGGCCACCGGTCGTGTCGCCGATTTCGACACGGTGCGCGCTGTCCTGGATGGCGAAACCATCCGCTCAGATCCGTTGCTCGCTGCCGCCGTCGAACTGCGCGATGGTCATCTCGATGCTGCACGCAGCATCCTCGCCGGCGTCACGCTCGATCCCTCCGATGAGCGCCGCGTCGCGCTCAAAACGCAACTCTCCGGGCTGGCTGGTCGTGTGCCTGTCACGTCCCAACTCGCGCGCGAGCCTGCCCGCACCCAGATTTTGTTGACCCCACCCGTTCTCACCGTGTCGCCCGGCGAGACGCAGGCACGGCGCATCTCGGTTCCCGTCGAAGTGGCGAAACGCTTCAAGCGCCGCCGCTTGGCGCTGAAAGGCAACCAGTCTCCGGTGCCTGCGGCGGCACCCAAGTCGACTGCGCCACCGGGTTTTCCCCTTGGCCAGTAACTCGCAGATGTCACGGCGGATGGAGTGTAACGAGATGGTAATTCAGGCTGCGGCCGTGGCAGTATCCGGCCGGCCCCTAGGAACACTGGTATGACGACGACTGCCACATCTGCTCACGGCCCGGATCCGGCGTCAGCCGGGACGCGCCCGCGTGGCGTTGCCCCCGCCGTGGTTCCGCGCGCGTCGTCGCGCTTCACGCAGGCGTCGTCGGTCTTGCCGCCACGCTTTGCCGTGCTTGAAATGTCGCTGCTGGTCGTGCTGATCGTGCTGGAGTACCTGTGGGAGGGATTTCCCAGCCTGACCCGCTTTAATCCGCACCCCTACTGGATCGCGGTGCTGTTGCTCAGCCTGCAATATGGCACGGTCAGCGGCCTGGTCACCGCCAGCATCGCCATTATCGGTACCGTGCTGATCGGCATGCCCGAGCCCGATATCGAAGAGCGCTATTTCAACTATCTGATCCGCGTCTGGACGCAGCCGGTCTTGTGGCTGCTGGTGGCGCTGCTGCTCGGAGCGTTCCGCGCCCGCCAGATTGAGCAGCGCGACGAACTGCTTGAACAAGTCGAAAATTTGCGCATGCGCGGGGCCACGTTGCTCGATCACTCAAACAATCTGCGAGCGCGTTGCACGATGCTGGAACGGAGTCTCGCGATGCGCGAAACCGTTGATACTGGCCAATTGCTCGCGTCGCTTGCGCGGTTGGGCGATGCCGAGCCCGGCCGCTGGGCGCGGTCGCTGCATGGGGCCCTGGATGCCGGGTTCCCAAAATCTCAAGTCTCGCTCTATGCGGTTGACGGATCTGGCGCGCGGCTGGTTTTGTCGCATCAGCGCAGTCTCGGTGACGCGGCACCTGCACCGGTTGCCGAACTCGCGATCAATCATCCGC
>JANXYD010000012.1 GCA_025350265.1 Hyphomicrobiaceae bacterium
TGTGCCGAACCATCCGACCATGGATGCGCGTGCCCGAGGTGCGCCCGGGTCCTCGCAACAGATGCATGTCAATCCGTTGTTGGCGCCGCACGAGGTCGAACAGATCTTGCGCCGCGAGAACGACGGTCATGGTGGCGGTCGGGTGTTGGTGCTCTCTGCAGGCGTCAAACCGGCCTTGCTGCAGCGGGCCATTTATTATCGCGATCAAGGTTTCAGACCATTGCTGTACCCCGGCCGCTAACCGGCAGTTGCGTGACGCGTCCATTGGAAGACGGCGCTCTTGATCGGGAGATGGAGCGATGACGCAATTTTTTATGCGGCCGGGTTGGCGGCTGTTCGGATCGGCGCTTGTTTCGTTCGCGCTGGCCAACCTTGTCGTCACCTTCACGGCTGTGATGACGATTTCGGCTTATCTGCCCATGAATCTGCACAGCCGATTGGCGGCGGTCCTCTCCAGCTGGGTCACTAATTGGCTGCCACTTAATCGCTGGTGCCTCGTCATTCTGTTTGCTGCCGGTATGGAATTCTGGTGGCGACGCGGACCGACCCTGACGGCCGTCAACCGTGGCGAGCCGTTGGCACTGGCAATCAATGTGCATGCGCCACCATTTCAGAGTAACCGACAGATCGCGCAGGCCTGGTGCGCGCGTTTCGCATTTTGGTGGCTGGTGCACGCAACGACGGCAACGATCGCGATGGGAGGAATGTCGGTTTGGGTGCAGGGCAAGGATTGGTCAGCATGGACGGCAGCGCCGCACATCTTCTTTCTCGGATGGATGTTTCCGAGCCTGTACGTTGCGATATGTGTTGGCGTGGCGACGAGTCAGACGGTCTGGGAGAAGTATAACCGCGAAGATCGTCCCTTCGACTTCCGCTTTTCTCACCTCATCGGCCCGCACTGGATGCCAACACTTGGTCTTGGGAAACATTCGCGTTTCTCCAAGGATTGGCTGATCGTCAACCGTACTAAATCCGGCCCGAGCGTCATGTGGTGGGTGCGCTCGTTCTGGTGGAACCTGCATTACACCTGGATTGTCGGCTTCGGAAAACTGGGCTTCGTCGCCAGCCTGGCGATCGGCGCCTACTATCTGATCGGCAATCTGTTCTCGGAAGTCCCGGGGGTACCGTTCGCTTCGATCGGCGGCGTCGGTTGGGGCTTCGCGTCGTTGGCGCTGAGCTTTCAGCTTATTCCGCTGGCGCTGATCCTTGCTCCGGTTTCGCTGGCCATTTTGTGCGGCGCATTACTACTGCGTGTGTTCTGGAAGGTGGATTTCAAAGGGCTCGTTTACTCCGAGGGCGAGGTCTACGGCGGCATGCTGCACGATGCCTTTGGCGACTTGCCGGCCGGATCGTTTGTCATGGGCGGTCACAAGCGCAATCGCTTCGGCAAGACCGTCTCAAGCTGGCATTGCGACTGGATGCGAGTTTCGACTTTCATCATCGAATCCGAAATGGCCTGGTTCGGCTATCCGAATGCAAAGCTCAACGAAGGCCAGATCGACCAGTACATCATCATCGCCGATCTCGGTTCTGAGGGGCAGATGGTGGTTGCCCAACTCGGCGCGACGTCGAAGGGTCGCGCGCAGCGGATGCGTGACAAGCTGCAACAGGAATTCATCGAGTTGCGCCCGGCGGCAATGAAACATCTGTCACAATCGTTGAAGAGACCGCCAGCCCCCCCTGCCCCTCGCCCGCATGTGGTCAGCGGCGTCGCCAGCGTCGCCGTTTAGAGAGGGCGCCATGAAAGGAGAAACACTGCAACGTTGGATGCGTACGGCAAAATACGCGCTCGGCTTCTGGCTGGCGTTCCTTATATTGATCGTGTTGGTCGCTTGCTATCATGAGGTCAGCTACGCTGACTTCCACACATGGACTGTGGCGCATTTTGTTTGGGGTGCACCCCACAATGTCGAACGGATCAACCTATGGCAGGCAATGGCCGCAGCCTCGAAGCGGATTGCGCTCGATTGGCTTGACGTCGATCAAGTCTGGGCGGGCTGGATGATATGCGGTCTGCTTGGTTTCGTCTCTGCAAGGCCATCCATACTGGTTCTATGCTGGCGCGGTCTCCGTCGAGGTCCATTAGGCGCGTGGCGCGACTCCTTCAATGACGGAAAATTCGCGCAAGACTGGATTCTGGTCGAGAGGACGGCCCAAGGCCCGCCGATCGTGCGCTGGCAGTCGCAAGTGTTGGAAGTCCCTTTCGGGGCGATCTCGGTCATGACGACGCCGTTGCTGGTGTGGCTGCTGGCTGCGGATATTTCGCTGTTAGGTTTGGTGGTCGGTATTTTTGCGGCGGGGGGA
>JANXYD010000019.1 GCA_025350265.1 Hyphomicrobiaceae bacterium
CGGGCGCCGAACGGCTATCGGGTATTAACTGTTTATCCATCAAACAGGTCCGGGAAGTGAGGATTACAATGATCGTAGCGACAAAAGAGTTTAAGCGGTTCGTTAGTAGTTTTTACAATGGAAGCGTTTCTGGAGATCTAGGAGAGCCGGGTGAGTTTGAAAAATGGATCTCATCATGTGTCGACTTCCTGAATCAAAGCGAGCGTAGAGATGTTGCGGACTTTTTGGGGGAAGTTTTAGCAAGTAATGCAAGCAATCAGGACCTTCAGGATCTTTGGATGTCTGGTAGGCCTAGTTATGGGGTCCGGACACAAGACTATCGAGGTTTTCTCGAACTGCTGAGAGTCGCGCTTCGGCGTTGACATTCCGTGTTGACGCGTGCCTGGCGGAGAACGGGTCAAGGGCAGTGATCAGGTAGTAGCCGACACTCACCTCCCGCGAAGGCAACCTCACCACGGAGCAGCGGTGTGTCGAGTTCAGTGGTGGTTCCTTTGCATCGCTGGAGGCAGCAAATAGCTCAACAAATTCAACGTTGTCTCAAAATGCTGATGTCGTGCAGGAGGTCGCTGAGGGCAAGCGCGGCGGCGCTCGTGTATTCGGTGGGTTTTCCTCACCAACAGGTTATGAAGCCTATAAGCAGTCAGACAAGGCGCAGCCGTATATGCGAGAGACGAATTTCGTTGAAACAATCATCCAGCACGATAAGAGTTCACCCCGAGGCTTCTCCGTGGTAACTAGCTTTCCTAGAAACGCACGTTAAAAGGTGACGTTATGAACGTACCCGAAGAATTCAAAAAAGCATGCTGCAATCTTCATCAAGATATCGATTTTTTTGCGAAAACACCTGATGATTTGGCATTAATTGCAATTAACAGTTTGACGGATCATGAAAAACAAATTGTGAAGATTTTTCTGGAAAAAATTACGCGTGACGTTAACAGTGGATATTTATTAAAAAATATCTGGAGGGCCGCTGGATCAGATATATAATTTCCAGATCCGGACGATATATTGCTGGTTATGAGGCTGATGCTCAAGCAGTTGAATTAATGGCTTTGAATATTTCGAAAAATTACATGACCCGGCGACGCCATTGATCGCGCCGATGTACCTCTTGGACGACGATCAGTTTGATCAGTTCCTGACGTTCCGTACAGGAAAGCCCAAGAAGGACGGTTCATAGGGCTGGGCAGTCGGTTCCACCCGCCATCGACATCCACAATTCAGCCTCGCGCTGGAACAAGCGCTGCTCGACAATTCGGCGCGGCCCCCGCGAGCGCGCAGCGCTCAACTAAACTAAGGCGCACTCGTCTACGCCTCCCGCGACGGCAATCTGACTACGGAGCAATTACCACTTGGGTATCCCCACTTGCGGGAATACCCGCCTCAGGCAGGAACGCGAAACCGGCTTTCAATGTGCCGGCAACGCCCGCCGCCCCCCTGGCTCATTGGTGAACCAGAGTGGTCCTGTCCGCCGTCGAGACCAACACGCTATGGGCTCAGAGGCCTATCCTAGATGACGCGTTCGCGTATTGCGGACGTCACAATTTCGGTGACGATGACCACAGCGAATATAACGGCGAGAATTAACCCGACCTGATCCCAATACAGGTTGTTCATGGCTGTATCGAGGGACATTCCGATGCCGCCGCCGCCGACCAAACCGAGCACGGCGCTTTCGCGGATGTTGATGTCCCACCGGAGCAGCGCGACGCTCCAGAAGCTCGGCTCGACCGATGGCCAATATCCCTTCGTAAGGATGCTCGCCGACGGTGCACCAGTCGCGCGCAGCGCTTCGATAGGGGCGCGCGGCGTCTCCTCCAACGCTTCTGCCAGCATCTTACCGACGAAACCAATGGAATGAAATCCAATCGCCAGCATGCCGGCCAGCGCGCCCGGACCGAAGATGGCCACGAACAGTAGCGCCCACAACAGCGTGTTGATCGAACGTGTCGCCACCAGGGTGAACGTTGCGATCATATTCAGCGGTTTCGACTGAGTGATATTGCGCGCCGCCAGCAGCGCGATGGGTATGGCGAAAACCAGCGACAACAGTGTGCCAAGCGTTGCGATATGGAATGTCTCGATGAGGGCAACGTGCACGTCCTTGGCGTAGTGAGCCCAGTCGAAGGGCCACATGCGTCGAAATAGATCCGCCGTTTGTGCCGGCGCATCCGCGAGGAATTCAGGAATGATTTCGACTGAGCGCGCCGCCCAAACTACCGCCGCGACAGTGGCGATGTAGGTCGCGAACCGCGCGGTGCGCTGCCGCGGCGTGAACCGCACCCATTGCCTTGCCGCGCCTGTCACGGTCATTGGAAAATTTTCCGGATCTGCACCGACGCCAGTTCGCTGAGCATCACGATGGCGATGATGGCGAGCAGAATGGTGAACACGTAGTCGTAGTCGAAGCGCTGATAGGCTGTGAATAGTGCGGCGCCGATGCCGCCGCCACCGACGATGCCGACCATCGTCGAGTTGCGAAGATTGGAATCGAGCTGGTAGGCGGTGAAGCCGGCGAAACGCGCCATCACCTGCGGTAACACGCCCATGATCAGCACGTTTGTGAATGATGCGCCGGTCGCTCGTACGGCTTCCACCTGCCTGAGATTGACCTCTTCAATTGCCTCGGCGAAGAGCTTTGACACAAAGCCCATGGTGCCGACGATCAACGCCAGGATGCCAGCGAGCGCGCCGAAGCCGATGGCCTTCACAAACAGTATGGCGACGATGACTGAATTGAACGAGCGCAGCAGTGCGGTGACGCCGCGCGTCGTCCACGAGACCCACGCCGGCATAAGGTTGCGGGCCGCGAGCAGGCCCAGCGGCAGCGACAGCAGCACGCCGAAGAACGTTGACAGGACGGCGATCTCGACGGACTCGACGAGGCCCTGCCGCATCAGGTCCATTTTGAGCGGCTCTATGTTGGGCGGCCACATGCGGGAGAGGAAATGGGCACCTTGCGGCAAGCCGCGCACGATGCGCGCCCATGACACGTCCAGTGTGGACGCTGCGTAGACGGCGTAGATCGCTAGGGCGATATAGGCAAGCCGCCGCGGCCAGTTGACCGGAAGCGACAATGGCCGTTCGTTCGTTTGCACCAGCGGTCTCGTTGTTTCGCTCATTCGATCCAGCTCTGTCCGCCGTAGATCTCGGCCAGATTTTTGTCCTCAAGCGCAGCGGGAGGGCCGTCGAAAACGATCGAACCCTTTGCCATGCCGATGATGCGCGACGCGAAACGGCGCGCCAACTCCACATTGTGGATGTTGATGATCACTGGAATGCCGCGCGCGGCGGCAAGCTTGTCCATAAGTTCGATGATCTCCACCGACGTCTTCGGATCGAGCGAAGATGTCGGCTCGTCGGCCAGCAAGAGATCCGGCTGCTGCATGAGCGCGCGGGCGATGCCGACGCGCTGACGCTGCCCGCCTGAAAGCTGGTCGGCGCGGCGATTGCCGAAATCAGTAAGGCCGATGGCGTCGAGCAACTCGTAAGCATGGGCAATATCTTCGGCCGGAAAGCGCCGGAGCCAGGCGCGCCACGCTGGCACGTAGCCAAGACGCCCCGTCAGCAGATTTTCCATGACCGACAGGCGTTCGACAAGGCTGTATTCCTGGTGCACCATGCCAATGCGTCGCCGCATCTCGCGCAGCTGCCGGCCCCTTAGGCGCGTGATGTTTTCACCCTGGAAAATGATCTCGCCGCTCGTCGCCGCGACGAGACCGTTTACGCAGCGGATCAGTGTCGACTTTCCCGCGCCGGACGGGCCAATCACTGCTGTGATGCCACGGCCCCCGATCTTGAGATTGATATCTTTCAGGATCGGCTTGTCGGCGGTGTAGGATTTCTCAAGATTCCGGATGACCAGCGAACGATCCACTGCCGCGGTCTCGGCCTGCATGGCAATCGTCATGGCTTGGCGGGCGTTGCGGCAGCCGGCGCCGGTTGCTGGGCCTGCTCAGCCGCCTTCTTGGCTGCGGCTTCAGCTTCCTTCTTCTGCGTCGCTTCGTAGGCGGCCTTGTTGTAGGGCGTGCCCGATTTCTCCGCAACTTCGCGGATCGGCTTCCACGTGGTCTTGTAGTTCATGCGCACGAAGCGATCGAAGCCGGGATATTCCTTTTTGAGGCTATCGGTGAACCGATACTCCTCAAAGCACTTGCGGATGGTCTGTTGCAACTCGGGCTTGAGGTCATGCGCAAAGGCCACGCCCAAGGTCGGGAAGGTCTGGCTCTTCCAAATGATGCGGAAGCTATCGGCTTTGATGTCGCCACGCGTCACCATGCGCTCGATGATGTCGGAGGCAACGGGCGCCATGTCGTAGTCGCCCGACAACACGCCGAGCATCGACTTGTCGTGGCCGCCCGACATGAGCGGCTTGTAGTCGGTGTCGGGCTTCAGGCCGAGTTCGGGAAAGAATACGCGCGGTGCTAGGTTGCCCGAGTTCGACGACGGCGCAACATGGGCGACGCGCTTGCCCTTGAGATCGGCCACGGACTGGTAGGGACTGTCGGCTTTGACCACTGCCCACAACTGATAGCCAGCGATTTCCTTTTCATTGCCGATCGAGACGAAGGGCACCGCGCCGGCAAGATTAACCGCGAACCCAACGGCGCCGGTCGAAAGGCTGGCGACATGCAGGCGGCCTGAGCGGATGGCTTCGATCTGGGCGGTCGAAGATTGCGCGGTGTAATAGACCACCTTTTTTTTGGTGCACTCGGCCAGCCGATCGATAATCGGCTGGTAGACGATAGCGTAAACGGCCGGGTTTTCGATCGGCGCGTAGGAAAACACCAGGGTCGCCGGATCTTTCCACTTGGCGGGATCTGTCGGCGTGTCGGCGACGAGATCATTGTCGGCGTCGCAGTACTGCGCATCCAGCTGACCCCGATTGGGACAGATGTCTTCGGCCAAGGCCGGCCTCGCCGCGCTCAGGAAGGTGGCTGTAAGAGCCAGGAATGTCATGCGCATCTCAGTTCTCCGTCACTGCTTAGGCGCTGCCGGCGCAGGCGACGGAGTGGCCGCCTTCTCCGCCGCTTTCTTTGCGGCCTCCGCAGCCTCGCGCCTGCTCTCGTTGTCGTAGGCAGTCTTGTTGTAAGGCGTGCCGGATTTTTCGGCCACGTCCCGCACCACAGCCCATTCCTTCAGATAGGTGATCGGCACGAAGCCGTCGTCGCCATTAAACTCTTTCACCATTTCCGGCGGAAACTTGAAGCTGAAAAAGCACGACTTGAGCTTTGCCGCCAACTCCGGCTTCAGGTCGTGCGCATGGGCGAATGAGGAGGTTGGGAACACCGGGCTCTTGTAGATAATGCGGAAGTCGTCGCCCTTGACGGTCCCACGCGTCACCATGCGTTCGAACACGTCGGAGGCGACAGCGGCCAAATCGTAGTCTCCTGCAGCGACCCCGAGGGTCGACTTGTCGTGTCCGCCGGACATCAGCGGCTTATAGTCCTGGTCCGGCGTCAACCCCTCCGCCGGAAACAGCACGCGCGGCGCGAGGTTGCCGGAGTTGGACGACGCCGAAGTGTGGGCGACACGCTTGCCCTTGAGGTCGGCGAGTTTTGCAAAGGGGCTCGACGCCTTGACGATGGCCAGCAAATTGTAGCCCTGGACCTTGCCGCCCTGGCCTTTGGTTGCGAACGGAACCGCGCCCGCCAGATTGACGGCGAAACCTGTCGGTCCGGTGGAGAAGCCGGCAAAATGCAGTCGGCCGGAACGCATGGCTTCGATTTCCGCCGAGTTGGATTGCACGGGGTAATAGATGATCGCCTTGCCTACGCACGTTTTCAGATGTTCGGTGAACGGCTTGAAGATATTGGCGTATACGGCAGGGTCTTCGACGGGCGTATAGGCCCAGACGAGCGTCGATGGATCCTTCCACTTGGCTGGATCGGTCGGTGCGTCGGCGACCAGATCGTTGTCGCGATCGCAATACTGAGTGTCGAGTTGGCCACGACTTGAACACTGATCGTCAGCCCAAGCTAGACCGGGCGAGACCGCTCCGACAATAAAGTAAAGTCCGATCCAACTCTTGCGAGATGCTCGCATTTACGCTCCCCCGATCACTTTCCGCCGATGATAAACTCTTTTTGCTCTCTCCCAGATGACAACATTGACCGAGGCCGCGAATGAATGCAATCCACCTCACTTGGTGCACGACAGGAACTTATCTCGACCAACGGTGCCGCGCACGAATCGTTGCCCACACGGCCGACAAGGCAGCGTCGATGGCGTTCGCGTCACGTCGTCCGACAGCGAAGCTGGAAGTCCGGCGGGGCAAACTCTAACGGATGCAAAGATCGAGCATCCGTACAGCATTGAAGAACGAATGATTATCCGGTGACCGTCAAAGCAAGTCGTCGGACTAGCCCTTCGATTGATGCGGCGTCCCAGCATTGATCACCCGAAAGAGGGTAAGAAGCTGAAGGGTCTTAACGAGGCTATCGAAGAACTGGAACGCGAGGTCGAGAGTCTCCGGAAACTCGGAAAAGACGACGGAGTACTGTTCATCCTGCCGCGCATCGGCGATATTTCGCAACCGGGTGGCGACGGAGGCCGGCAGATTGACGGGCTTACGTGTCATCGGCGACAACGCTTTCAAGATAGGGACGCAACACCGACCAGATGCGCAGCGCTTTTGCAAACCGCACGATGTCATCGGGCGTTGCCTTGCGTGACCGCAGTGCGAGGCGCAGCGCGGTTTCTTCTGCCTGGGCGAGCGCTGGCATCGATACAGCAATTAGAAACATCATTACAATTCTTGACACGCGCGGAATTCCAACAAAATATGTTTTAACTTATTGTTAAAATATTGCAAATCCGCGAATAGAGATGGCACGCCCGCAAATCCCAGCCCCAAAAGTCCCGCAAACCGCCTTTGCAATTCCCCATTACGTCATGATCCAATTGCGAGCCATGGCCGCTCGGGAACGGTGCTCGCAGCGGCATCTCGTGCTCAAGGCCCTGCCCTCCATCGGTATTCACGTCAAACCGGCCGATCTGATTGCCGATGAACGTAAACAGCGGTGCAAGGGTACGCGGAGGCATTATGCTGCGAAGGCCCCTCAAAAGGCGGCTGCGG
>JANXYD010000024.1 GCA_025350265.1 Hyphomicrobiaceae bacterium
GCGTTAACCTTGTTGGGCTCAAGGCTTGCGACCCCCGTCATCAGCGCCGTTGCGGTGCTGCTCTGCAACAGGGTGGTGAGGTCAAGTCCGGCGGCGAATGCCGAAAGCGATAGCCGAGCTTGCGCGCCAGCAACTGACGCAGATCAGGCCCGAAAGCCCTTGGAATGCCGCTCCGGACCATGTGCAGGCCCCCACAGTACCAACGCGACGCCGCCCATCAGGTCAAAGAGAACAAGGCTGCCCATTTCGCGATCCTCAAAGAATTGCGACCGAGAATTTCAATCACTCCGCTTTGCGGCCACGCTACCAAGCCTTTGCATTTGCATCCTGTCGCATCAACCGTTAGCAGTGCATCCCTGTTCAACACGATCGACGGCAGCGCATCCCATGACCACTCATTCCCTCCTGCTTCTCCCCGGCGACGGCATCGGCCCGGAAGTCATGGCCCAAGTCGAGCGCGTCATCGCGTTCTTCAACAAGCGCGGCAAGGCTGCGTTCAAGACCGAGACGGCGCTGGTTGGCGGCTGCGCCTACGATAAGCATGGCGCCGCCGTGACCGACGCAACGGTGGCCAAGGCGAGCGCTGCCGACGCCATCCTGTTCGGCGCGGTCGGCGGGCCGAAGTGGGACAAGGTCGCCTACGAGCACCGGCCTGAAGCTGGGCTGCTGCGGCTGCGCAAGGATCTCGACCTGTTCGCCAACCTGCGCCCGGCGCTGTGCTATCCGGCGTTGGCCGAAGCCTCGTCACTGAAGCGTGAACTGGTCGAAGGCCTCGACATTCTCATCCTGCGCGAACTGACGGGCGGCACCTACTTCGGCCAGCCGAAGGAGATCGTCACGCTGGAAAACGGCGAACGACGTGCGGTCGACACGACGGTCTATTCCACTCACGAAATCGAGCGCATCGCACGTGTCGCGTTCGATCTGGCGCGCAAGCGCTCGGGCAAGGTGCATTCGGCCGAAAAGCGCAACGTGATGGTCACGGGGGTGTTGTGGAACCAGGTCGTCACGGCGCTGCACGCCAAGGAAGCCAGCGACATCAAGCTCGAACATATTCTGGCCGACGCTTGCGCGATGCAGTTGGTGCGCAACCCTAAGCAGTTCGACGTGATCGTCTGCGACAACCTGTTCGGCGACATGCTGTCGGACGAAGCGGCGATGCTGACAGGGTCCATCGGCATGCTGCCGTCCGCCTCACTCGGCGCGCCCGATCCCAAAACCGGCAAGCGCAAGGCGTTGTATGAGCCGGTACATGGCTCCGCGCCCGACATCGCCGGCCAGGGGCTGGCCAACCCGATCGCGGCCATTGCCAGCTATGGCATGGCGCTGCGCTATTCGTGCGACATGTCCAAAGAGGCCGATCTGATCGACAAGGCAATCGCCTCGACGCTCGCGCGCGGGTTCCGCACCGGCGACATCATGCAGCCCAACATGCGCAAGGTCGGCACCGCCGACATGGGCTCGGCGATCCTCGAAGAACTGGCCGTCGCCGCGGGGTGAGACCGGCGAATGACCACTGCCCATTTTGGCGGCAGAATCCGGCTGGACCGCGTCATCAACTTCCATCATCATCCGACTCCCTGCGACTTGAAGAGGGCGCGGGATCAACTGCGTCGGGCGCCGGGACATGGCGTGGCTACCCGCGCAACTCTTCGGGGAGAATTTGATGACGCTGAAAACGATGTTTCTCGGGGGGCTGTTGTCGCTCGGGCTGGGCATGGCTGACGCCAGCGCCGTCACCTTCAAATACGCGTTCCAGGGCGATCTCAATGCGCTCGACGCCTACTCGATCAACGAGACCTTCACGATCGGCGCCATGAGCAACGTGATGGAAGCGCTCACCACGCGGGACAAAAACCTGCAGATCGTGCCGAGCCTGGCTGAACGCTGGGAAATCGTCGATCCGCTCAAATGGCGCTTTTATCTGAGGCAAGGCGTCAAGTTTCACAACGGCGAAACCTTCACCGCCGACGACGTGCTGTTTTCTCTCGACCGGGTGCGTTCCGCCGATAGCCAGATCAAGAGCCGCGTCCCCGGCGACATGCAGGCCGTCAAGGTCGATGACTATACGGTCGACTTCGTGCTCAAGTCGCCAAACCCTATTCTACATGCCGAATGGGACAGCTGGCATATCTGGTCGAAGTCGTATTGCGAGGCCAACGGGTGCGCGGCCGTGCAATCGCCGAAATCGACATCGCTGCAACCGTTCGCGCTCAAGGCCAACGGCACCGGCGCATTCATGATCGTCAGCCACGAACCGGGCGTGAAAACCGTTTTCAAGCCGAACCCGAATTGGTGGGGCAAAAAGGAGCATAACCTCGACGAGGTCATCTTCCAGACCATCAAGTCCGACGCGACGCGTGTGGCTGCGCTGCTATCCGGCGAGATCGACATGATGGACCCGGTACCACTGCAGGATATTGAGCGCGTCAACGCGTCGGCGAACGCGCGCGTCCTGACCGGCCCCGAAATCCGCACCATCTTCCTGAATTTCGATCAGTTCCGCGACGAACTGCTTTATTCCAGCGTCAAGGGCAAGAACCCCTTCAAAGACGTGCGCGTGCGCAAGGCCTTCTACCAGGCAATCGACATCGAGGCGATCAAGACGAAGGTGATGCGCGGATCGTCGACGCCGTCGCCGTTGATGATCACGCCCGCGTTCTTCGCGCGCGCGGGCGAATTCAAGCGGCTGCCCTACGATCCCGAGGCGTCGAAAAAGCTGCTGGCGGAAGCTGGCTATGCGGACGGATTCGAGTTGCAGATGGATTGCCCGAACGACCGCTACGTCAACGACGAGGCGATCTGCCAGGCTGTCACCGGCATGCTCGCGCGGATCGGCATCAAGGCCAAGCTCAACGCGCAACCGAAAGCCAAGTTCTTCGAGAAATGCGGACCGACGCGCGGCAAGCCGTACGACTGCTCGTTCAGCCTGCTGGGCTGGTCGCCCGGGTCGGGCGACAGCTGGAACGTGATCGCCTCGCACGCCACGTGCCGTGACGCAGACGGTAACGGCAAGGTCAGCCCGGCCGCACAAGCCAGCTACGGCGGCTACTGCAATCCAAAGGTAGACGAGCTGTCGGTCAAGATCCTGACCGAAACCGACATCGCCAAGCGCAACCAGTTGATCGTCGACGCCTACAAGATCATGACCGACGAGGTTTCGCACATTCCCTTGCACCAGCAGGCGCTGGCGTGGGGCGTGTCAAAGAAAGTTGATATCGTGCAGCGCGCCGACAATCAGATCCTGCTCTATTGGGTCAACAAAAAGGAATAGGCCGAGTGCCACAGCACGCTTGCGCGTAAAGCATCCCCAGACGGGATACAGGCCAACGTCAAGATGCCGGGGACGTTCTAACATCGGAACGGACCCGGCTGCTGCAGCGACCGACGCCAGCGTGCGGCCCGAGATCGGACCGGTCTCGCGCCCGTTATTCATATGGCCGCGACGATATCGCCGAACGTGCCTCAGGGCAGCGTCAGGCCCTTGTAACGGCCGGTGGAGTTTGCTAGAGCACGCGAGTTGCCGGAAACGGCAAACGCACATGTGAGCGGTCATGGCGGAATTGGTAGACGCACTACCTTGAGGTGGTAGCGCCGCAAGGCGTGGAGGTTCGAGTCCTCTTGACCGCACCAGCATTTTGTAAGCCATCAAAAAGCTCGCGAAAGCGGGCTTTTTTGCTGTCGGCTCGACGTTGGCCGATGGCCGTCCGCGTCCGCCTCGTGCAACTGTAGGTCCCACCTCTCGCCGCAAGGAGAGAGCGGTCCGATCGTCGACCTCAACGGTTAAATCGCAACGGCATGTATTGATGTCCGGAGATCGATCATGACCAAGGTCGCACCCTTTGTTCGTCGACCACCTGAAGCCGATAGCCCCGTACCAATACTTCAAGATCGGTGGCGTCAATCCGGTGCGTGTCACGTGCGGAACTCGTGGCCGCTACATCGGCGCGGGAAACCCTGATCGAGAAACTGGTGGCGCACTGAAGTTCGCCCACACGTTGCTTGGCACCATAGCGAAAGGCGAGGATGCCGATGAGATCACGAAGCAGGAATTCGTCGAGATGTGCCACGATGCTCGAATTCGCTTTCGTCAGCCTCAGAGGTGAATGCGTCCGGTCATTTCACGTGACGCGTTGTACGAGATTGAGACGCAGTGTCGGCGCACCGGTTCTGGGTGCGCCGGCACTCGGCTCCAAGACGATCGTCATCGTGAATTCTGATCTAACCGTTCACATGTGAGCGGACGGCGCTGGCCGACCCCGGCCAAAAACCGGAACGACCCTGTGGGGATCGCCCTTGAGACTACACCTGGAAGGTCGATTCCATTTCACGGCGCACCTTGACCGCCAAATCTGTCGGATCGTACTCGACGTCGCTCCATTTGAGGCGCTGGCCCTCGGGGATGTCCGTTTTGAGTTTGACTTGATGCGCCAAACCAAGCGGCAGATAGCCCTCTTCAAGTGATTTTTTCGCGGGGGTTTGCTTGCCCCAGACGCAGAAGCCGCCTTCGCCGTCGAGCATTTCACCGGCTTTCAATTTCCGCTTGGCCGTCGCGATAACGTCCGCGTTGAAACAGATTGGCGAACCGGTTGCTTCCTTGCGCAATGCGGCCGATGCCACGGACACGCCGAGTTCCAGGCCGATCATGTGGATCGGCCGATAGAGTGATGCGTACTTGCCGGTCGCATCTGGCAGCATGCTGTACTCGCGAAAGCATTCTTCCGAGTAGGCGCTGTCGGTCTCAAATACCACGTAGGTACCCATCACGAGGCTGTGGGGCACGTCCTTGCCGTCGCGGTAGACCGACGAGGTCACTTCGGTCACACCGGATTTTTCCAGGACACCGCCCGCCGACTTCGGCTTGCAGATCTCGGCGTGCTCAAACCGCGTCGCAGGTGGGAATGACAAGCCTTCGCTTTGTGCTTCGAGACCGGTCGCGTTACACACAGCGGTCATCTCGATGCCGGACTTCGTGCCGTCGACGAATGAGTTGAACATCTTTGGATTGATCGAATTACGATCCTTGATCTTCATGTACTTGTCGAGAATGTCCCATACCGTATCGGGCGTCGACTGGTGATAGGTCGGGTGATAGCGTGTGCCCTTGCCGGCAGCGACCACTTTGAATCCGACCGAACGCGCCCAATCGACGTGTTCGCAGATCAACGCGGGTTGGTCGCCCCACGCAAGACTGTAGACAACGCCCGCCTTGCGTGCCTTCTGCGCCAGCAGTGGCCCCGCCACAGCATCCGCCTCCACATTGACCATCACAATGTGCTTACCGGCCTCGATCGCTTTGAGCGCATACTTGATGCCGTTGCGCGGGTCGCCGGTCGCTTCGATGATCACCTCGATGTCTGGATTGGCAATGAGCAGGTCCGCGTTTTCGGTCACGCACGTGCCGCCGGTTTTGACCGCGTCCGCCAGCGTTTTGGCGGCGAACTGCGTGGTTGGCCAGCAAGCCAACTTTAACTGCGACAGGGCGCGGGGAATGTTGAGGTCCGCGACGGCAACCACATGCAGACCGTCCGTCAGGCGTGCCTGCGACAGGAACATGGTACCGAACTTGCCGGCACCGATGATTCCGACGCGGACCGGCTTGCCGGCGGCCTTGCGTTCCAGCAGCATACGATGGAGATTCATGGCGTTTCCTCGGTTCTTGGTGGCGGGTCGTCTTGTCCGGAAGCTAAGCAGGATTGCTGAAGCCGGCAATTCAGATTTCAGAACCCAACATGTAGCACTGCTAAACTATCGGCCCGCCAGGCGATCGCACCCGCGCGCTCAGGCTGAACGAATTCTTTTGTCAGTGCCGGACTTGCGCGCGCCCAGGTCATCGGCGCGCGAGGCCCAATTGTCCCGCTCGCCGCGTAGCCACTCCAGGAACGGCATCGCTGTCAGGTTCAATCTTGTTCATTGTCGGCGCGGCAAGCGCGATGGCGTGGGCTTTGGCGCAATCCGGCTTCAGCCACGATCTGGCCGCGCGCATGGCCGCCGTGCCCGGCGGGGCGAACGGTTTCCTGCTCATTTCGGTGGTAGCCTTCATTGTGCTCGGCAGTGTGCTGGAAGGCATTCCGGCCATTGTTCTATTTGGCCCACTCTTGTTTCCCATCGCCAAACAGTTCGGCATCCACGAGGTGCACTACTCGATGGTCGTGATCCTCGCGATGGGGCTGGGCCTGTTCGCGCCGCCGTTCGGCCTGTGCTACTATGCGGCCTGCATCATCGGCCGCGTGCCCCCCGATGCCGGCATGCGACGCATCTGGATCTACTTAGGCTGGCTGTTCCTGGGCTTGCTGCTGATCACGTTCATTCCGTGGATCTCCATCGGATTCTTGTAAGGGTCAGTAGGCAGCTCCACGACCTGATTTTGACACTTCCCATTTGCGCTGCTGGCGACGCCCGCACCGGTAAAGGAAAGACAGTCCTCGTCAAGGCAATGCCTCGTGCCTCATCATTGCCGCGTCCACGTCGGTCTCGATGCCCAGCATGCGGGCGGTGTTCGTCGATACCATCTTCCGGATGTCTGCGTCGACGTAACCCAGATCAATGCACATCCTGATGCCGCGACGGAATCCCTCGATTGGGCCGAGCGTACCGGTTTGTCCGAGATCGGAGCACATCACAGTCTGCTCAACGCCCGCCGCGTCGATGAGGCGCTTCAGGTCATCGGCGTTGCGCGTCTTGAATTTCGAGCCTTCGATGAACATGCACAAGGAGTGCTCGACGAAAGCGCCCATCGCTGCAATGCCACGGACGTCGTTCAAGGAGGCATCGACGATGTCTTCCGGATGGGTAAGCGTCAATCGGTTGACGCCGCGACGCTTGGCTTCCTCGAATACCGCCCAGGTCTCGCTGACATGCAGATGGCCGCTGGCCAGCACCATGTCGTTCTTGGCAACAATGTCGAGTACCTCCTTGACGTCGTCCCGTACGGTTTTGTCGGCATTGAGAACTGGTATCCCTCGTGCGGGCCGCATCTTCTGCGTCGATGCCGGGTGCACCCAGTTGGATGTCTTTTCCCAACGCAGGTGGTTCTCGGCCGCCAGCGTCGGCAGCCATACGACCTTGCCGCCCATCGCGGCGGTGTGCTCGACGGCATATGGATTGAACCCACCGACAACGTTGTTGAGCACGATGCTGGAGTACAGTCTGGTCGGAAGGTCGCTAAAATGGTTGTTGATCAAAGCTGCGGTCGTCACGCCGCTGTAGTCGTGATCCTTGGTCACGACCGCGGCGAAACCGGCGGCCGACGCTTGGCGCAGCAGTTCAAGATGGTCAATGCCACGTGGTGCAATGGACGGCCCGCTGTGGACATGCGGATCGATTGCTCCGACAAGCAGGGCGTCGATTCGTTGCTCCATCGTTTTTGTCGTCATGGTGCTGTTTTCCTTTGCTCCCGATCCAAACAAGCAGCTGTTACGCCGGCATCGGATAGTCCATCGCGTTCAACACGAAGCCGGGCTTTTCCGAAAAATCGCGACGCGGCGGACCGAAGATGTCGATCAGCCATGTCGTGCCCTCGCCAAGATCATGCGAGGTGTGGATAACGCGCGCGGGGATCACCAGCACCGATGGACTGGCGACGTAAACCTCATGCTCATCTGGACGCCAGCTTTCTTTGTTTGAAGTCCAGGGGTAGCGCAAGTGATGCGCAAAGCCGCCCTTGAGACCGAGCGAGATTTGCTCGAAGTCGTCGTGGCTGTGGGGGCTGAGCTTGGCCTCGTCGCGCCGCTTCAACCACGGTTCGAAGATGTTGATCATCAGGTTGGTGGAACGGAACACGCGCATCTTGAGCGGGTTCGCGTCCGGACTCTTGTAGTCGGACATTTTGTAGTGCCGCAGCTTGAAGCCGCCTGCCGGATCGGGCCACGGCGTGATCGGTGTCACCTCGGGCGCGCCGTCGGCGTAGGTCGTGGCGTTTACTGCGGCCTCGCACAGATCGGCCGCCTTGTTGGAAAAGATGCGCGCGATCGTGCCCGCTTTCTTGACCCTGATCTTGCTGTCGCCAGGGGGAAAAATCGCAAAGCTGTCGCCGGTAGTGGCTTCCGTGGAACCCTGCGCCTCAAGGGTTGCCGCGCAACCGGGCATGATCACCACCATGTATTCGTCGGCCTGCCCCTTGCGGGTCAACACCGTGCCCGCCTTGGCATCTGTGACGACGACGACAAAATTCGCCGCGCGTGTGATCCAATGCTTCGAGCCGTCAGCGTCGGTGATCTCAGGCGGTGCCGCGTAGAGACGAGCGTGTGTGGCCTGCCGTTGTGCTCCGCTCATGTCGGATCTCCTTTGAGTGTGTAAGTCCTGGGAATAAGCTTCAGGCAGCACCGGCGAAGCGCGGCTTCATCGCCGCTAAACTTTGGTGGTGCCGCGGTTCCTGAATTCGACGGGTTGTGTTTTTGCTGACCATGATGGGACCGCCCTATTTCGCCGTCCCGAGCAAGCCGGTGGGCCGGAAGAACAGGAAGAGCAGAAGCACCGACAGTGCAGCGACGTTCTTCATTCCCGAACCGAACGTCACGACCGCGAGCGCTTGTGATACGCCGAGAATGATGCCACCCAGGAACGCACCGAGCGGCCGACCAAAGCCACCGACGATGGCGGCGATGAAGCCGCTGATCGCGAACGGCGTGCCGACATTGTAGGCGGTGTATTGCGTCGGGGTGACGAGAAAACCGGCGATAGCGCCGAGGCCCGCGCTCAATGCAAACGACAACGCCAGCATCCCTGACACGTTGATGCCCTGGAGTGCCGCCGCCTCGCGGTCAATCGCGCAGGCTCGCATCGCGCGACCGACAAGTGTACGCTGGAAGAAGGCGTTGAGCGCCGAGATCAGAACGACGGAGACACCGATGATCCACAGTAGTTGATAGCCGATCGCGACACCGCCGATGCGTATCGGTGGCAGATCCGTGAACACCGCAATGCTCTTGGGTTGATCGCCGACCATCAGCAGCATCGCGCGCTCAACGACGATTTGTGCTGCGAGCGTCGCCAGGATCATTACGAACATCGTCGCGTTGCGGTCCCACAGCGGACGCACGACAAGGCGTTCCAGCGCGACGCCGAGCACAGCAACAACGAGCGTCGCGATGACCCCGGCAGCCAGCAGCGGCAGGCCGGTCTTTGCGATCAGGAGGTAGGCGGTCATGCCGCCAAGCATGACGAACGCGCCCTGCGCGAAATTCACGATGCCGCTGGCATTGTAGATCACGCAGAAGCCGATGCCGATCAGGCCGTAGATGCAGCCGACACTGATGCCGTTGACCAGGATCTGGCCGAGATAAGTGGGATCGATCATGCCGCAACTCCGCCGAGATAGGCCTCGATCACGTCCGCATGACGCTCGATCTCGGCGGGCGTGCCTTCCGCGATCTTGGCACCGAAGTTCAAGACCACGATGCGGTCGGCCGTGTTCATCACGAGCCGCATGTCGTGCTCGATCAGCAGAACGGTAGTGCCCCCGTCCGCGATCTCGCGGATGAGCAGGCCGAGCCGCTCCGTCTCGCCGTGGTTGAGCCCGGCCGCAGGCTCGTCCAGCAACAGCAGGCGAGGTTCGGCGGCGAGAGCCCGTGCGATCTCCAGCAAGCGCTGCTGGCCATAGGGCAAAACACCAGCCAACCTTTCCGTCTGCGCACCGAGGCCCACGTGCGCGATCAACGCGCGGGCCTTGCTCTGCGTCTCCGATTCCTCGCGACGCGCGGCGGGCAATGATAGCAGCGCGGACATCAGCCCTGCGCGCGTGCGCACATGGCGTCCGATCATCACGTTCTCGAGTACGGTAAGCTGCGGAAAGAGCTGCACCAGCTGGAACGTACGCACGAGACCTATCGCCGCCATGCGTTCGGGCGGGGTGCCGGTCACGTCGGTGCCGTCGAAAAAGATGCGGCCATCCGTTGGTGGCAGAAAGCCAGAAATCAGGTTGAAAAGCGTTGTCTTGCCGGCTCCGTTGGGTCCGATGACCGCGGTGACGCCCTTCTCCGGCACGTCAAATGAAACGTTGTCGGTCGCGACGAGGCCGCCGAACCTCTTGGTGAGACCTTTGACTGATAGTCTCGTCATGGCTTGGCCTCAAGCGCGTTGACGGCCAGCCCCGGATCTCGCGCGATCGTATCGTCCTCGCTTGGGGCGCCGCGCCACAAGGTGCTCATCGAAGCAAACCCGCCTGGCGCGTAGATCAGGATCATGATCAGCGCGACACCGTAGATGATGTCCTGGTATTCCTTGAGGCCACGGAATGTCTCGGGCAGCAGATTGATCATGACCGCGCCGACGAGAGGCCCCACCACGGCACCGATGCCACCGACGTAGAGCATCGTGAACCCGGCAATGACCATGCTCATGCCGAACACCTCGGGGCTGACGAAGCCGACGATGTGGACGAGCAGCGAACCGGCGATGGCCGCATAGACAGCGGACACGACGAAAGCCGCGAGCTTGTAGCGTGCCACATCGATGCCGAGCGCACGCGCGGCATCCTCGCTGCCAGAGAAGGCGACCAGAGCACGGCCGAACCGCGAATTCCTAATCCGCCATGCGGACAACATCGCCAGGATCACGATCAGGCTTAACACGATCAGCTGCGCGCGGTCGCTTGCGGCCTCCCATTTGCCAATACCCAGTGGCGGAATCCCTGAAATACCCGTGTAGCCCTGCGTTACTGATTGCCACTGTACCGCGATCTCATAGACGATGAGGCCGATCGCCAATGTCGCCATCGCGAGATAGTGTCCCTTGAGGCGCAACGTCGGGTAGCCGATGATGACGGCCAACGTCACGGCACCGAGCACTCCCACGCCCATTGCCGGCAGCGTCTCCCATCCGTACGATGTGGTAAGAACCGCGGACGTGTAGCCGCTGATCGCAGCGAAGGCGTTGTGACCAAACGAGGCTTGCCCGCCGAGCCCCATGAAGATATTCAACCCCGTAACAAACACAGCGTAAATCAACGCGAACCCCGCCAGCGCCACGACGTAGCCGCCGGCCACGATCGCATACAGTACAAGGCCGACCGCTAGCAGCGTTGGCAGGTGCCGAACGAGATTGAGTGGATCTCGCAGCTCACGAAAAATAGTAGCGGGCAAGCTCGTCATAGGATTTGATCTCGCGCGGGTTTACCTCGGCCGCGACGCGGCCATTGGCAATCACATAGGCTCGGTGTGCGAATTTGAGCGCCAACGGCGCCTTCTGCTCGACAAGGAGGATCGGCAGTCCCTCGGCGTTGAGACGGCCGAGCGTTTCCATGATCTCGGCAACAACTTTCGGCGCTAGTCCGAGCGACGGCTCGTCCAGCATCAGCAGCTTCGGCTTGGCCATCAACGCGCGGCCGACAGCGAGCATCTGCTGTTCGCCGCCCGACATCGACCCGGCCGTCTGCGACAGCCGCTCCTTCAATCGTGGGAACAACGACAATACGTGTTGCAGTCGCGCCGCGAACTCCGCTCCGCCTCCGCCAATCTGGTAGGCCCCGAGTTGCAGGTTTTCAGCCACTGTCATCGGCGCAAAGATGCCTCGTCCTTCCGGCACCAGAACAACGCCGCGCCGGGCGATGGCACTCGCGCTTCGCCGTGGCAACGCGGTCCCGGCGAAGGTGACGCGACCAGAGGAACTCGTCAGCCCCATGATCGAGCGCAGCAGCGTCGATTTCCCGGCCCCATTGGGACCGAGAACGGCGACCAACTCATTCGCCCCGACGGTAAGATCGATCAGGTGCAGCGCCTCGACGTGTCCGTACCGAGCCGACAACTGTTTGACATCGAGCATCGGTGTCCCAGCAGCGCTCATGGCCTATTGCACCTTCAACACGCCGCCATCGATCACGCCGATCACCATGGGGTTTGCGGTAATGCCTTGATGGACGGTAACGGAGAAATTATAAACGCCGCCGGTGCCCTGGAAGCCCGACATCGTCTCGACGGTGTCACGCAGCTTCTCACCGTTCGCCGAGCTGCCCTTCTTGATGGCTTCCACTGCGAGGCTCAGTGCATCCCATCCCTTGCCGCCCCAATAGGGGTCACGCTCGCCATGCTTGGCGCGCCACAAGGGTGCGAACTTGCCAATCTCCGCTTTCAAGGGACCTGCGGGCAGGACATCGAAAACCTGCGCGGGAGCAGCTGCAAAAACGAACTGCGCGCCGAGCGCCTCGGCTGCCGATTTTTGCACCGCCAAATCGTCGGTGCCGCCCAGTAGCAGCGTCTTGAGCCCCAACTGCTTGATGTTTTTCGCCACCGTTACGGTCGCGCCTCCGATGCCGATTTTGAGGATCGCTCCAGCACCGGCTGCGGCAAGCTTACTAATCTGGGCGGAAAGATCCGCGTCATCCTGCTTATACTGCTCGATACCGACCAGCTCCAGGCCGTATTCGCCGACAGTCTTTTCGGCGATGTTCTTCTGCAGCATCGCGTACGGGCTCGGATCGTGCAGGATGCCGACTTTCTTGATCTGCGTTTTCTCCTTGAGATAGGCGTATCGTGTCTCCGTCTCGAAGCGCGGCGGCGGCAGCATCGAGTACGCCCACTTCACCTGTTCGGGCTGTGGCG
>JANXYD010000026.1 GCA_025350265.1 Hyphomicrobiaceae bacterium
GATGGTATGGTCGCCACGCTGGCGGCACGCTTGCACGTCAACGGCAAAGACCTGGCAGGCTGGCAAAAACTGATCGGTGCCTACTCAGCTCAACGCAAAATCGATCAGGCGAGAGGTGCCTTGGCCGATGCGCGTAGTGCGCTTGCCGGCGATGCCCCATCACTTTCGGCCTTGGACGGCCAAGAAAAAAAGTTGGGCCTGCAGCAATGACCCGCAAACAGCGCAGAGGCACACTTATTGCCGTGATCGTGGGCTCCCTGTCGGTCGCCATGCTATTGGTGTTGTTCGCGCTTCGATCGGGAGTGGACTATTTCTATATGCCCAGCCGTGTTGCCGCGCATGAGGTTGGTCCCGGCGTTTCATTTCGTCTCGGCGGCCTCGTCGCCGCCGGCAGCGTCAAGCGCGGCCAGGGCACCACGGTGTCATTCGTCGTCACAGATAGCGCAGCGAGCGTGGCGGTGATATACGATGGTATCTTGCCCGAACTGTTTCGCGAAGGCCAGGGCATCATTGCTGTGGGAATGTTGCAGTCGGATGGCCGCTTTCGCGCCTCCAGCGTTCTCGCCAAACACGATGAGAATTACATGCCGCCCGAGGTTGCGAAGGCGCTCAAGGAACAGGGCGTCTGGCAAGGAACGGCTAAATCCGACCCGGTGGTGTCAAACAAGAAACCGCCCCCGAATTGAGCAAAGGACGTAGTCAAGCCTCGTGATCATCGAACTCGGACATTTTGCACTTATCCTCGCAACCCTCGTCGGCTTTATCCAGATGATATTGCCGTCCTACGGCGCGCACATGTCCGAGCGTCGGCTGATGGCGGTCGCGTCGCCGACCGCTATTGCGCAATTTTGCTTGATCGCTGTTGCATTTGGTAGTCTGACCACGGCTTACGTGACGTCGGATTTTTCGGTCGAGAACGTATGGGCGAATTCCCATTCCGCTAAGCCATTGATTTACAAAATCGCCGGGGTCTGGGGCAACCACGAAGGCTCGATGTTGCTTTGGGTACTGATCCTCGCACTTTTCGGCGCGGCCGTCGGTGTGTTCGGTAAAAATTTGCCAGCCAGTTTTCAAGCCCGCGTCCTGGCGGTGCAAGCTGCGCTCGGCACCTCGTTCATGCTCTTTATCTTATTCAGCTCCAATCCATTCCTGCGCCTCGCACCGGCTGCTGCCGAAGGCCAAGGTTTGAACCCGATCCTACAGGACCCCGCACTCGCCTTCCACCCGCCGTTTCTCTACACCGGCTACGTCGGTTTCTCGATGGCGTTTTCTTTTGCGATCGCCGCACTTTGGGAAGGTCGCATCGATGCCGCCTGGGCGCGCTGGGTCAGGCCGTGGACGCTGCTCGCCTGGATCGCCCTGACGATCGGCATCGCGATGGGATCCTGGTGGGCGTATTATACGCTGGGTTGGGGGGGGTGGTGGTTTTGGGACCCTGTCGAAAACGCGTCGTTCATGCCGTGGCTCGCGGGCACGGCGCTGCTTCACTCAGCGGTCGTCATGGAAAAGCGGGAAGCGCTCAAGATCTGGACGGTCCTGCTGGCGATCTTGACGTTTTCACTTTCCCTGATTGGCACCTTTCTGGTCCGCTCCGGCATCCTGACTTCGGTGCATGCGTTCGCGGTCGATCCGCGACGGGGCAGCATAATTCTCGGCATCCTTGCCGTCTTCATCGGCGGAGCGCTGGCGCTGTTCGCATGGCGCGCGCCGCAGCTGAAGGCTGGCGGCCTGTTCCAGCCGATCAGCCGCGAAGGTGCCTTGATCGTCAACAACGTCTTGCTGACCACGGCGGCGGCGACGGTGCTGATCGGCACACTTTATCCTCTCGGTCTGGAAGCGGTCACGGGCTCGAAGATTTCAGTCGGCGCACCCTATTTCGACCGAACTTTCGTTCCGTTGATGATCCCATTGCTCCTGGCCCTGCCGTTCGGTGGGCTTTTAGCCTGGAAGCGGGGAGACTTGCCGGCCGCCGCCCAACGTTTGATCGCGGCATTCTTCGCGGCCATCATCATGGGCGCGATTGTGGCGGCGTTTGTCCGGCGTGGGCCGTGGCTGGCACCTGCAGCAATAGCGTTGGGTGTTTGGGTCATTTTGGGCGCAGTTACCGACTGGGGCGTGCGTTGTAAACTGTTTGCGGTACCGATCGCCGAAAGCTGGCGGCGCGCGATCAATCTTCCGCGCTCGGCGTACGCGATGGTGTGCGCGCATGCGGGTGTCGGTGTCATGGTGGTGGGAATTGCCGCAACCTCGGCATGGCGCAGCGAGGCGGTGCAAGTGCTGGCTCCGGGCGGCGATCTGTCGATCGCCGGCTACCGATTGACCTTTAATGGTGTCTATCCACAGCGTGGCCCCAACTATCAAGAGACGGTCGGACAAATCGTCGTCGAAGCATCCGGCCGTTCAAATGCAAATCTCGCGCCTTCGAAGCGCATCTACGACATGCCCAGACAAGCGACAACGCAGGCCGCAATTCTGAATGCGCCAAGCGGCGATCTCTATGTCGTCCTCGGCGACATGGTGGACGGCGGCGGGTTCGTCGTCCGGGCGTATTTCCACCCGCTTGTTCGCCTCATCTGGCTCGGCGCACTGATCATGGCGTTCGGCGGCCTGCTGTCGATATCCGACCGCCGTCTGCGCTTGGCTGCGGGGCGACGGTCCCAGGCATCCATCGCCGCACCACTTGCAGCCGAGTAATTATGGCCGACCAGCATCTCATAAGGCGTTCGCTGCCGTTCCTCCGGCGCTGCATCATCGCGTCCGTTCTGGCGGCCTCGGCGCATGCGTCGCAGTCGTTCGCCG
>JANXYD010000039.1 GCA_025350265.1 Hyphomicrobiaceae bacterium
CCGGATCGTCTGCAAACGCCCGCCAGCGCCGGCCGAACCGCGTTCCATGGAGGCCCGCCAGCAACGCCACTGCCGCCGTAGCAGCCACCGCCGGCACCACCAGTGCCATTGGCGTGATCGTCACCACAAACGTGCCGTCGCGCACCAGCGCAAGCGGTCGGTTGAACACCGGGCCCATCCAGCGATTGGCGTTCCCTTGGCTCACCCGCACCAGTTCCGACCAGAACAGTGATAGCCCGATCGTCGCGATTAGCACATGCTGACCCGGCCGCCCAACCAATGGCACCAGCACCCATCGACCCAGCGCCGCGCCGTGCGACATGCCAGTGTATAGAGCCAACCCCAACCCACTGACGAGCGCCCCAGCGCCACCCTCGCCGAACGCCGAAACGCCCAGGATCGTGCCATACCCCGCGAGCATCGTGAGTTCCCCGAACGCCAGATTGATGCGCCCGACGAGGCCATAGACCAACGCATACGCCGCCCCCAGCAGCGCATAGATCGACATGATCGGCAGCGCCGAAACCAGCGTCTGCACGGCCGCCGCCGTCCATCGCGTCACGTCCGGCACCCGGCCGAAACTCGCGAACGGCGCGGGATCGGCGGCACTTGCCATGCCACGCGTCAGCCAATTCTGCTTCAGCAGATACAGCCGCAACGGTCCGATCGCGCCCTCGTCGGTCACCACCGCGTCAAGCGTCGACGCAACGCCCAGCCTCGCATCCACAGGCGCGCCCAACGGCTGCACTGCATAGAGGCAAGAGATGCGCCGCATCGGCCGACGGCCATCTCGGGTCAGCGCGCGATAATCAATAGCCACGGCCTGTTCGACGGCTGACGTACGCCCGCTCGCCACCGTTCCGACGATTTCGATCTGCTCGGCGTCCGGGTCCAGCACCGGCAACAACGTGCGACACACCCGAAGCGCGTCACTGTCCGCAAGGCCGTCGCATCCCGGCAGTATCAACGCCAGCAACGCCCCAAGCACCCTGAGACGGCGGCGCAATTCGCTCACGTCAATGGCCAGCCTTCAACCGCTTGGCGATCTCCGGCGCGAAATAGGTGAGAATGCCGTCCGCCCCCGCGCGCTTGAACGCCAGCAAGGCTTCAGGGATGACGCGCTCCCCGTCGAGCCAGCCGTTTTTAATCGCCGCCATCAGCATCGCGTATTCGCCCGACACTTGATAAGCATACGTCGGTACCCCGAACGTCGATTTCACGCGCTGCACGACATCCAGATAGGGCATGCCCGGCTTCACCATCACCATGTCGGCGCCTTCCGCGATATCCAGCGCCACTTCGCGCATGGCCTCATCGCTATTTGCCGGGTTCATCTGATAGGTGCGCTTATCGCCTTTCAGCGTCGCATTGCTGCCGATCGCATCACGGAACGGCCCGTAAAACCCCGACGCATATTTCGCCGCATACGACATGATCTGCACGTCGCCAAAGCCGGCCCCGTCGAGCGCCGCGCGAATGGCGCCGACGCGTCCATCCATCATGTCCGACGGCGCGATACAGTCGGTGCCTGCCTCGGCCAGTGCTAGTGCTTGTTTGCACAGCACCTCGATCGTCGCGTCGTTGAGAATGCGCCCGTCATCAGCCAGCAATCCATCGTGTCCGTGGCTCGTATAGGGATCCAGCGCCGCATCCGTGATCAATCCGAGCTGCGGCACCGCCCGCTTGATCGCCGCCACTGCGCGGCCCATCAAATTCTGCGCTTTCACAGCCTCGCTGCCCGTCGCGTCGCGCAAGCCCGGATCGACATAAGGAAACGGCGCTATCGCCGGAATCCCCAGCGCCACAGCCCGCTCCGCCTCCCGCACCGCCTCAGCCACGTTGACCCTGTCGACGCCCGGCATATGCGCAACCGGCACTCGTGCCGTCTGCCCGTCGATCAAAAAAATCGGCCAGATCAGGTCATCCACCGACAGCCGCGTTTCCGCATTTAATCGCCGCGTCCAGTCGGCTTTTCGGTTCCGCCGCATCCGCACCGCCGGATACTGTCCCGCCTGTGTTGGCGCGGGTGTCTGTGAACCCGCTGGCACTCTGCGACTGACGGACATGGCGATCTCACAAACTAGATTTGACGACGCGCAGCGAAGGCGCGCCTCCGCTGTCATCCTACCCCTTGTGGGTAGGACCCAGGGTGCCGTCCGCTGAAGCCTGAACTTGAGGCACACTGGACCTCCGGGACAAGCCTAGACACGTCCCGGGGCATCTCTTGCGTCACGCAGGCGACAGCACATGGATAACCCGGTTCGCCAGCATATCCTTCACCTTCGCGCCATAAGCAGCCATGTGCGGCGATGCAGCGTGCGCGGCCAGATCCGCAGCGGTCGCCCACTTCTCAATGACCATGAACGTATCGGCCCCGATTTGCGTCTGGAATTTGCCCATTCCAACAGCGTCGATCACCGGCACATATTCAATGCAGCCCTTCTCAGCGTGGACTGCCAGCACGTTGGCATGAAAGGCTTCGAGCACGGCCGTCCGCTGCCCCGGCTTCGTCGTGATGAGTGCGATGACGTGGATCATTGTTTCTTCCCCCTAGTTTGATCTTACCCGATCGATTTTGCGATGTCTGCCGGCTGCAATATCACGCCGTTGGTGCGACCTTATAAACCTCGTCCGGCACATGCTCCAGCCACACCACGGCCACGCCGTCGAGCGCCTCCTGCATCGCCAGATGCACCATGCCATGCCCCGGTGCCGCGCCGTGCCAATGCTTTTCGCCCGGCGGAATCCACACCGTATCGCCGGTATGCAGGGTCTTGACTGGCCCACCCCACGTTTGTGCCCGCCCTGTCCCCGAGATGACATGCAGCGTCTGCCCCAGCGGATGCGTATGCCACGCGGTCCGCGCGCCAGGTTCGAAACTGACACGGTTGACGCGCAACCGCGCCGGCGCGGGCGCATCCTGGATCGGGTCTTGCCACACCGTCCCCGTGAACCACTCGGCCGGCCCACGACGCGTTGGTGCAGCGTCTGCAGCGCGAATATCCATAGTCTCAGCTCCACCCGTCAGATGATGATATTGAACGCCTATGGAGCCACAACCTCGCCGCCTTGTCGACCGGCCTTGATGCGGTCAACCTATGCATGCGATGCCGAAGACTTGATCGCGAGCGTCATTGTCATTCGTCGTCGTCGCGCCTTATGACTGGCTGCCGGACCGAAAGGCGCACCCGCGGTCGGCCCCACATGTCGGAGACATACACCAATGCTGAAATTTTATTTCAACGGCTCGCCCAATCCCACCAAGATCGCGTTGTTTTTGGAAGAGGCCGGCCTGCCCTACGAGCCGATCCCCGTCGACACCCGCAAGGGTGAACAATTCCAGCCGGCCCTGACCGCTCTCAATCCCAACCAGAAAGTTCCCGTCATTGTCGACGGCGACGCCATCATCTTCGACAGCAACGCCATCTTGCTTTATCTGGCCGAAAAAACCGGCAAGTTCCTTCCCGAAAATACGCCCGTGCAACGCGGCAAGCTGCTGTCCTGGCTGATGTTCGTCGGCACCGGCGTCGGCCCTTATTCAGGACAGGCGGTTCATTTCAAGCATTTCACCAAGTCGCCGCAGGAATACGCCCACGAACGCTACCAGTTCGAATCCCTCAGACATTTCGGAATTCTCGAAGCGCAGCTCGCAAAAGGTCCGTATATGCTCGGCAAGACCTACACCATCGTCGACATGGACGTGTGGGGTTGGTCGCGCATGATCCCGTTCATCCTCGGTGATGCGGCGTGGGCCAAATTCCCCAACCTGAAACGCCTGACCGACGAAATCTCCGCGCGTCCAGCCGCGATCAAGGCAGTTGCTCTCAAAGACCAGCACGCCTTCAAGGCCGAGATGGACGATGAAGCGCGTCGCAACATGTTCAAACATGTCAAAGCTTAATAACCGGCGACGATAGGTCTTGACTTATGGCCGCTGTTTCCTCTCGTTCGTAGGGCGCAATAGGCGCAGCCGTATTGCGCCCACCACGCACCGATAACCACACCGGCCCTGGCCGTGTGGAGTTGCTCATTTTCCGCCTCTTCTCCCCTCAAAAAATGAGGGGCGGGGCTGTGGCAGGCGTGGCTGATCGGGAATATGGGTGACGCGCTGCCACCTTGCCCCAATTTGCCGCCGGGGGATCGCTCGACTGCCACGCTGATCAGGCATGAGCACGATTGCCGTTTCACAGGCAA
>JANXYD010000103.1 GCA_025350265.1 Hyphomicrobiaceae bacterium
GGCTGGGTGGTCGATGCGCTGTCGCAGGCCGACGCGGCCTTCCCCATCATCGGCCTGTGGGCGGCGCTCGGGTTATTCAACATTTTCGCCACGGTGATCGTCGCGGTCTCGTCTGACCGGCTCGCGCATCGCCATCGCCTCAATGCCATGGGGCTCGCGTTCGAGCGCGCCATCACGCTGCCGATCAGCTACCACGCGGAGAAGGGGTCGGGCACCGTCGTTCGCGCCATTCTCAGCGGCACCGATCAGTTGTTCTGGCTGTGGCTTTCGTTCCTGCGCGAGCAACTTTCGGCCATCGTCTCGATCCTGCTGATGATACCGACGGCGATCAGCATGGATGTGCGCATGGCGTCGATCCTAGCGATCCTGGCGGTGGTTTATCTTGCGCTCAACATTGTCGTCGTGCGGAAGACCAGCGACGGCCAGGCAGCGGTCGAGCAATACGCATCCAACGTCTTCGGCCGCGTCGGCGATGTGTTGGGCAATGTCACCGTGGTGCAAAGCTACACCCGCCTCGGCGTCGAGATGGATGCCATGCGTTCAGTGATGAAAGATCTTCTCACGGCGCAGTATCCGGTGCTGACCTGGTGGGGTCTGCTTACCGTGCTGACCCGCGCGGCCGCCACCATCACCATGGTCGCGGTGTTCGCGGCGGGCGCGATTTTCATCGCCCGCAAGGAGATCACTGTCGGCGGCATCGTCTCGTTCGTCGGCTTCGCGACGCTGCTGATCGGCAAGCTGGATATGTTGTCAGGCTTCGTCGTGCGTACGTTCCAGGCCGCACCCACGTTGCGCTCGTATTTCGAATTGATCGACGCGCAGGCTGGCGTCATCGAGAAACCCAACGCTCGCGAAATCGAAAACGTCGGTGGCCGGGTCGTATTCGAGAACGTGTCCTATCGCTACGGCCCCGGCAGCCAGGGCGTGTTCGATCTCAACTTCGTGGTTCCCAAAGGCAAGACCATCGCGCTCGTCGGCCCCACCGGGTCCGGCAAAACCACCACGTTGTCCCTACTGCAGCGTTTCCGCGAACCCGATCAGGGCGCGATCTATATCGACGGCGTCGATATTTCCGACGCCACCCTGTCGTCCGTCCGGCATGCCATCGGCGTCGTCTTCCAGGATGCCGGCCTGTTCAATCGCACCATTGCCGAGAACATCCGCGTCGGCAAACCCGATGCCTCCGACGAAGAGGTCGAGCGCGTCGCCCGCCTCGCCGAAGCCCGCGATTTCATCATGCGCAAACCCGGCGGTTTCGGCTTCCTCATTGGCGAGCGCGGCTTGTCGCTGTCGGGCGGCGAACGGCAGCGCCTGGCCATCGCACGTGCCATCCTCAAGGATGCGCCGATCCTGATCTTGGACGAGGCTACCAGCGCGCTCGACGCCGAAACCGAGGGCAAGATCAAGCGCGCACTCGACGTCTTGCGCCAGGGCCGCACCACCTTCATCATCGCCCACCGGCTCTCCACCGTCGCCGACGCCGACACCATTCTGGTGCTCGAGGAAGGCCGCATCATCGAACGCGGCACCTTCCGCGAACTGGTCGCCATGGGTGGCCTGTTCGCCCGTCTCGTCGCGGAGGGCGGCTTCACCGAGCCTGTCAGCCCGGAGCATTCGGCGCTGCCTGCACTGTAAGCACCGAATGGGGACAGCCACCCGAGTGCACCAGACTACGACTTGACCATCGACGCCCGATCGGGTGGCTGTTCGCAATTGTCGCCGGAGTGCCCGCCATGCCCACGCCGCAGCCCCCGCTCGAAACCGAACGCGCCAGCCCGCGTACTCTCGACATCGACGCGTGGCCGACCGCCGATGAGCTCGAAGCCATGCTCGAAGGCCAGATGGCAGCGGTCGCCGCGGTTCGCCCGACGCTGCCCGCGTTGGCTGCGGCCGCCGACGCCGCCGCGGCCGTCATCTCCACCAGTGGCCGCCTGGTCTACGTCGGTGCCGGCACGTCGGGCCGTATCGCCGTGCAAGATGGCGCGGAATTGCCGCCCACCTTCAACTGGCCAACCGAACGCCTGGTCTTCTGCGTGGCCGGCGGCATGCAAGCGCTGACCCGCAGCGTCGAAGGCGCAGAGGACGACACGGACGCGGCTGAACGCCACCTCTCCGAAGCCAACGTCGGCCCGCACGACGTCGTCATCGGCGTGGCCGCCAGCGGCACGACGCCGTTCACAACAGCTGCGCTGACCAAGGCGCGGGCGCTCGGCGCGCTGACCATCGGCATCGCCAACAATGCAGGCACACCCGTGCTGGCGGCAGCTGAGCATCCGATCCTGATCGCCACGGGTGCTGAGGCGATCGCCGGTTCCACCCGCATGAAGGCCGGCACGGCGCAGAAAATCGTGCTGAATCTGTTTTCAACCGGGCTGATGCTCCGCCTTGGCCGCGTCTACAAAGGCCGCATGGTCGACATGGCCGCCCGCAACATCAAGCTCGACGCCCGCGCCCGCGCGATGGTGTGCGATCTCGCCGGCTGCGACGCGGCTACCGCTGCGGCCGCGCTGGTCGCGACCAACGGCGACCTCAAGCTCGCCATACTGGTGGCCAGCGGGCATGATGTCGGTGCAGGTCGCGCGCTGCTCGACAAGAACAGCGGCAATTTGCGGCTGGCGCTGGCGGTTGCGCTGGTGGCAGTGGGGCCGTGCGACCGAACGGTATCGGTGTTGCGTGCGCTCACGTGATGGCAGATCTGCTCGCAGCAACGGCCGCCGAGGCTACGGCTCACTTATCCAGCGAGAACTGACGAAAAAACAGGTACAAGTTGCAGTCTTGGGGCGCATACTGCAAAAAAGGTTGGTTCTTCGGGTTTTGAATTGGGGCAAATTTATGAAAGATTTTAACACAGTTTCGCTTGCCGCCATTGTTCTGGTTGCGGCGTCGTCAGCAACGATGGCTCAATCAGATACTTACACAAACGGTTACGTCAACAGCCATGGCACATACGTACAGCCGTATCATCACACAGCACCAGACTCCTCGCGGCTCAATAACTATTCGACCCAGGGCAACGTAAACCCATACACCGGCTCCGTCGGCACAATGAACCCATACGCTCAGCCAGCGCCTGTCGTTCCTTCCTATAACGGCTACAGCACCGGTTACGGCACTTCAGGAACGCGTCGCTACTGAGAGACGAATTTCCGCCCCCGTCGCCAACGGCGACGGAGGCAGGCAGTCCGGCCCTCAAGCCACCGCGCGGATCACGGTTGCCAGCTTCTCGGTGATCTCGGCGATATGCGCTTCGGTGGCGATCAGCGGTGGCGACACGATCAGCGTATCGCCGGTCACGCGCACATAGAGATCGTGCTCGTGATACATGCTCTCGATGGCGTTGTAACCGCGCAGGCCATTCTTGCCCGCGATCGGGTCGAGATCGATGCCGCACATCATGCCAATCGGCCGGATATCGGCGACGTTCGGCTGCCCCTTCAGGCTCATCATCGCGTCGGCGAACGTCGGCTCCATCGCCAGCGAGCGCTCGAACAAACCCTCTTCCTTGTAGACTTCCAGCGTCGCCAACCCTGCGGCGGCGGCCAGCGGGTGGCCCGAATAGGTGTAGCCGTGGAACAGTTCCACGACATATTCGGGGCCGGACATGTGCGTCTCGTAGACGCCCGTGCGCACCATCACGCCCGACATCGGCACCGCGCCGTTGGTGATGCCCTTGGCGAACGTGATCATGTCCGGCACCACGCCATAGCGTTCGGCGGCGAACGCATAGCCGAGCCTGCCGAAGCCCGTGATTACCTCGTCGAAAATCAGCAAAATGCCGTGCTTTTCGGTTATTTCACGCAGTTTCTTGAGATAACCCTTGGGCGGTGGAATGCAGCCGGTCGAGCCCGCCACCGGCTCAACGATGACGGCGGCGATGGTGGACGCATCATGCAGCCCGATGATCCGCACCAGTTCGTCGAGCGTCTCGTTGCCCCACTCCGGCTCGCCCTTGGTGAAGGCCTGCTTGGCTTTGTTGTACGTCGTCGGCAAGTGGTCGACGCCGGTCAGCATAGTGCCGAACGCCTTGCGGTTGTTGACCATGCCGCCCACGGATATGCCGCCGAAGCCGACGCCGTGATAGCCGCGCTCGCGGCCGATGAAGCGGGTGCGGCCACCTTCACCGCGCGCCTTGTGATACGCCAGCGCCACCTTCAGCGCGGTGTCGACCGCCTCCGAACCCGAGTTGGCGAACAACGTGTAATCGAGATCGCCGGGTGCCATCAGCGCGAGCTTGGCCGACAGTTCGAACACTTTCGGGTGCGCGTATTGGAACGGTGGCGCGAAATCCAGCGTGCCGGCCATCTGCTGGATGGCCTTGGTGATGCGGTCGCGGCCATGGCCAGCGTTGACGCAGAACAGCCCGGCGGAACCGTCGAGCACCTTGCGCCCGTCCGGCGTGAAATAGTGCATGTCCTTGGCGCCGGAAAACATGCGCGGCTTCTTCTTGAAGCTGCGGTTCGGCGTGAACGGTACCCAATACGATTCGAGTTCGTTGGGCTTCATGTCGAGCGGTGCCATCGGATGTCTCCGTGTAAGTTTGTCGCCGGCGCGAGAGCCAGCGTGGGCGTGCAGAAGAAGTTGCCGTCAGCCGCGAATGTCCACAGTTTCAGTCCGCCTGACAAGCACCAAACGCGCGGCATTTGATCGGAGGATGCGCACCTCGCGAGCGGTAAGTGGGCAGCCGATGCGAACCTTGACATGGCCCCACCCCCTTCCCTATACCATGCCGACGATGGCAGGCGGGGTAGCTCAGTTGGTTAGAGCGGCGGAATCATAATCCGTAGGTCCCCAGTTCAAGTCTGGGTCTCGCTACCAATCGTTTTAATATTTCAGCCTGATTTTTCCCAAAGTGCCAATGGCGCGGTGAAGTGGCAATTGAGCACCGCTTTGGTGGCGTCTCGGTGACGCGCTTTCCGGTTTCGTCACATACGCGACCCGCGCGGCCACAAGTCAACACTCACGCCCTTGGCCTACCTCGTCCGACGATTTGTTTGAACCCGGTCATCGAGCCGGTGTCACGGTCGAGTCCGTTAAGGCGACACGTTGGTGCATCGCCGCCGCTCAATTGACGTGTTGATGGTTTCTAAAGATCCGTCGTGCG
>JANXYD010000119.1 GCA_025350265.1 Hyphomicrobiaceae bacterium
TTTTACTGCTGGCATCGATCTTGAGCTGCTGATGGGCATCGGTGGGCGGCGGCAGGAGAGTTGTCCTGGCCGTATGCGCGAGGCGCTGCGGCTGACGGTGCTGGATCTGCAAGACGTGGTGTCGTCGCTGGACGCCTGCCGCAAGCCGGTGCTGGCGGCAATCCATGGTGCCTGCATCGGTGGCGGGGTCGATCTCGTGACGGCGGCGGACATGCGCTACTGCTCGGCCGATGCGACCTTCGTGGTCAAGGAGATCGACCTGGGGCTGGTGGCCGATGTCGGCACGCTGCAGCGGCTGCCGAAGGTGATCGGTGACGGCATGGCGCGCGAGATGGCCTACACCGCGCGGCCGGTCGGCGGCACGGAGGCGAAGGAAATCGGGTTGGTCAATCGCTGCTATCCGACCCGCGACGCTATGTTGGCCGACGTCCGCGCAATGGCCCGGCAGATCGCGTCGAAGTCGCCGTTGGCCACGCGCGGGACCAAGGAGATGATCCGCTACACGCGCGATCACAGCGTTGCCGACAGTCTCAACATGATGGCGATCTGGAACGCGGCGCTGCTGATGAGCGAAGATCTCACAGAAGCATTCACCGCCGTCAAAGAACGTCGCGCGGCGACGTTCCGCGATTGAGCGCTTCGACCTTTAGGCAGGATTGAGGTTGCGGCGGCCGAAACCGGCGGGTTTTCCGGCAGCATGCGGCGTGAGTGTGCGAGCGGGGCGCGCTGCGGTGCGCGGCGCCGATGCCGCAGCACTCGATTGACGTGCGACCGACGTGGCGACGGCCTCAAAAATAGGAGCTTCGTCGACATCCAGGAACTTGCGCATGAAGTCGCCGGGGGGGCCGAATGCGTTGGGGCCACCGTTTCCCTTGAAGAAAAGCATTTTGACGAGGCTGTGCCAGAGCGACACCAAAAACAGCGCCAGCGACGCGAGCGTCAGCAGGAGCGCTGTCACGTTTTGCGAGCCAGCGGCAAGCACACCGCTGGCGGCCATCAATGCAAAGCCGCCGAACAGGGGCACCAACACCCAGCCGGCCAGCCACCAGCCGCTGTTGCCGAGATCATGGGCGCGCTTGATCGCGAGTATCCAGCCAAGGACGCCGAACGCCAGCGAGAATGAGATAACCAATAAAGACTTCGTATTGACGCCGAGGGCGTGGGTCATCCCAAGGGTGATGCCCTGGATGACCGTCAGGCTGACGACGCCAAGCAGATAACCGAGGCGGCCGAGCCTGCCATGCGGCGACAGAAATAATGCGACAATGTTCATTTGCGTGCCCCGCCAAATCTCTGGCAAACATGCTAAGCCAAAGGTCTGAACGGGTGCCTGCAGAATGTCTTAATGTCGCCTGTCCAATCGTCCTCAACCCGCACATTCCGATCGATCATGATCCTCGGCCTTGGCAACGACATCATCGACATAAGACGCATCGAAGCGTCGCTCGACCGGTTCGGCGGACGCTTCCAGCAGCGTGTGTTCACCGCGACCGAGCAGGCCAAATCCGATCGTCGCGAGGGCAAAGGGCGGAATAATCCGCGGGCCGCATCCTACGCCAAGCGGTTCGCGGCCAAGGAGGCGTGCGCGAAAGCATTGGGTACGGGACTGCGGCGCGGGGTGTTCTGGCGCGACATGGGGGTGGTCAACCTGCCGTCGGGCCAGCCGACGCTGGTGTTGACGGGGGGAGCCCTCGAGCGGTTGCGGGCCATGACGCCACGGGGTATGCGACCCGTCATCGCTCTGACCATGACCGATGACTATCCATGGGCCGAAGCGGTTGTGATTATATCGGCGGTGCCCGGTGCCTAGGCTAGACCGAGTGCCTAGGCTTGTGTGTCAACCGGCAGCGTTGCAGCAGCGGAATGGACCCTGTATAGGCTAGCGCGAACGAGCCGGACGCCCGGCTTGGCAAAGACAGATCCCGCGCCCGCCGGCCGTTCTCCCCGAGACCGCGCTTCGTCAGCGGCCAAGGAGTAGAGCATGAGCCTGAACTTGGGATCGAGCCGAGGCAAGTCCGCGCCCGCGAAGGGTGGCGAACCCGCGCCGCAACAGGCCGACGACAACAGTTGGGGCGAAACCGGGCGCATTATCGTGCATGCGCTGCTGATTGCGCTGGTGGTGCGGATTTTCTTTTTCCAGCCTTTCAATATTCCGTCGGGCTCTATGAAATCGACGTTGCTGGTCGGTGATTTTCTGTTCGTCTCCAAGTTGTCGTATGGCTACAGCACCTACACCTTCCCGCAGACGCTCGATATTCCGTTGGTCGGCATATCCATTCCGTTGCATCCGCAGCATATGTTCTCCGGTCGCTTTTTCGCGCGTCAACCCAAGCGCGGCGATGTCGCGGTGTTCAAGCTGCCGCGCGATAACGCCACTGACTTCATAAAGCGCGTGATCGGACTGCCCGGCGACGAGATCGAGACCAAGCACGGCGTGCTGTTCATCAACGGACAAGAAATTCCCAAGAAGCCAGTCGCCCCGTTCATCGCGGTCGAGGAAGATGGCGTGACACGCTCGTCGCCGCGCTTCGAGGAAACGTTGCCCAACGGCGTGAAGTACACCGTGCTCGACACGATCGATGAGGGACCCGGCGATAACAAAGGTCCCTATAAGGTGCCGGCAGGGCATTACTTCATGATGGGCGACAACCGCGATAATTCGCAGGACAGCCGCTTCTCGCAGGTAGGTTTCGTGCCGTTCGAGAATTTCGTCGGGCGCGCCGACCTCATCTTCTTTTCGGCCGCCATCGATGAGCCGAACAACTGCCGCGCTTTCAATCCTATGACATGGCCCGGCTGCGTGCGTTGGCGCCGTATCATTTCGCTAGTGCGGTAGGTTCTGTGCTTACTCAACGGCGCGCGCGTGGATTTGAAGTCAGGCTTGGATATCAGTTCAACGATCGGGCGCTGCTGAAGCGCGCGTTGACCCATTCGAGCGTTCGGACAGCCACCAAAAAGGGCGGCGACCACGATAACGAACGCCTGGAATTTCTGGGTGATCGCGTGTTGGGGCTGTCCATCGCGGAATTGCTGACCGAGGCGTTTCCGAACGCCAGTGAAGGCGATCTGGCGCGCATTTTCAACCATTTGGTGCGTGGCGAAACGTGCGCCGAGGTTGCGCGCTCAATCGCGCTCGGCGAGCAACTGATCTTGTCGGAAAGCGAAGCCGGCAGCGGCGGGCGGGAAAAAATCACCATCCTCGCCGATGCGTGTGAAGCGGTGCTGGCGGCTGTGTTCCTGGAGGGTGGGTTCGACGCGGCGCGGCGCGTGGTGCGGCTGCATTGGACGAAGCGGTTGGAAACCCTGCCCCAAGAGCCGGTGGACCCAAAGAGCGCGCTGCAGGAATGGGCGCAGGGGCAGGGGTTCGATCTGCCGAAATACAAGGAGCTGAGCCGCGAAGGCCCGGATCATGCGCCCTACTTCACGACCGAAGTGCGTGTCGGCGGGCGCAAGGCACCGCTCGGACGCTTCGCGCAAGGCGCAGGTGCCAGCAAGCGGGCGGCCGAGCAATCCGCCGCCACCGCGCTGCTGATCAAGGAAGGCGTCTGGAAATCCGGCGCTTGAGACGTCGATGCCTGCTGTCGCGCGGCGGCCGCGTGAATTTGCGCTTCGCTCGCGATTGGCGCATATGGGCGGATGACTGGCCCAAGCTATGGAATCGAGACGCTGATGCCTGATACCAGCAAACCGCCGCGGCCGCCGAGGCGTGCGCCAAAGCCGCCAGCACCCAAAGCGTCGAGCCCCAAGCCGACCGAAAAATCAAAACCGCCGACGCAGCAAGGCCGTGCGCGGCCGCCGATGACGAAATCCCCGCATATGCATGCCGACAAGCTGCGGCAAGAGGCGGCAGCCAGCGTCCAGCAGGTCGATCCGGAAAAGCAGCGCTTCGGCTTCGTCGCCATCATCGGAGCCACCAACGCGGGCAAGTCGACGCTGGTCAACCGGCTGGTTGGCACCAAGGTGACGATCGTCAGTCACAAAGTACAGACCACGCGCATGCCGATCCGTGGCATCGCGATCGAAGGCGCGAGCCAACTCGTGTTCGTCGATACACCCGGCATCTTCAAGCCGCGCCGCCGCCTCGATCGGGCGATGGTGAAGGCGGCGTGGGGGGGCGCCGGCGAAGCCGACATCGTAGTGATGCTGTTTGACGCGCAACGCGGCGTCGACGAGGAAACGCGCGCGCTGGTGTCACGGCTTGCCGACGTGGGCGCGCCGGCCTGTTTGGCCTTGAACAAGATCGACGCCATCGACAAGGCGCGGCTGCTCAATCTCGCGCAGGAACTCAATGCGCATGGCAAATTCCAGGCGACGTTCATGATTTCAGCGCTGAAGGGAGCGGGCGTCGACGACCTCAAGCGCTATCTCGCCGGTGCCGTGCCGCAGGGGCTGTGGCATTATCCAGCCGACGATGTGACCGATGCGCCAATGCGAATCTTGGCGGCCGAAATCACGCGCGAAAAAATCTATGATCGTCTGCACGAGGAGTTGCCTTAC
>JANXYD010000122.1 GCA_025350265.1 Hyphomicrobiaceae bacterium
TGCATGAACGCACATATCAAACCTACGGCCGCCACCATGAAGACGGTCGAATTGGTGATCGACGCGTCGATCCCAAACGGCTTGAACGACGCAAACGTCGTCAGCGTAAATTGTTCAATGGGACTATGCCCACCACCACCAGCCACTTTCAATCCCCCGCCATTGCAACGAGAGCCCCTTATTTGTCGTCCTCGTCGTCATCTTTGACAGACGGCGCCGGCGGCGTCACTTCACGCTGAGCCTGCTTGACGATATTCAAAATCCCAGCAGCCGACCCAAGCAGAAAAAACAGGATGAAAAGCCACGGAAACGTTCCCAGCCCTTTATCCAGCAGCCACCCCAGCCCGCCGCCCACGACAACGCCGCCGATCAACTCGGCGGAAATCTTCAGCCCACGCGCCATGGCATCGCCCTGGCTCGTTTCGGCAGCTTTCACCCCACCACGCCTCATCTTCGCTGCGTCAATCTGATCACCAATGGCAGACGCACGCTTCGCTAGGGCCGCCCGCTCCGCTGCCGACAGAGCGCCGGCGGCCGGGAGACCAGTCTTGTCGTCGTTCGACATTGGAAGCGCCTTAGTCAGCGGTGAAAAGGCCAAATACGGCGAGGTGGTGTTCCGCGCGGACCATAGGGATGCCGCCGGAGAGTGTCAAGAATCGCGGCTACCGCATAAACGCGGTTTCGGCCGGTCAAATCCGCGCAGGGCGATCGGTCGTGGGGCGATTTGCAAGCCCCACTGAATATTGCATGCGCGCTCGGAAACGAACGTGCAAATCTGAATCACACTAGAACCATGGGAGTTTCTAGTGTCCTTATTGATCGCGAAGCTCGATAGGCGTCGAGGGATCTTGCGGCGACCTTCGCAATCAGGACACCAGCCGAGGTCGCAGGGTGCAGATCCGGCTTTGAGTCGTATTCGCTGCGGCTGCACTCCATATTGCGATCCAATCCACTCGGCCCTGGTACTCACTCATGGAACTGCAACTTTTCGTAGCCGTCAACGCGATGACGATTTCGGCGCTGCTGATCGCCGTCACATTGATTTATAGGCCAGCCGATCATGCCGATTGGCTGGTGGCAAACGCACCATGGATTGGCGTAAACGCGCTCGTACTTGCGGTTGGATTGTTAGCGCTGGCTGTCGTGCCCTCGCTGGCGGGGACGCTGGTCGCGCTCGTTTTCTTACCGCTCGTGGTCGCGCCGAGCTTCTTGTTCATGCGATCGCAACGCGCGCAACTCAATGGCCATGTGCGATTGGCGGCGTATTTGGCTGGCACGGCGGCACTGCTGCATCCGACCAAGGCTAATCTCGTCAACGCACGGCTCGCCTGGGCGCAATCCGGGACCGAAGACCAGAACGTGCAAGCCCTGTCGGTCCTTGTACCGAAAGTTCCTCGTGAATATCGCCCGCTTGTCGAAGCGCAATTGGCCGCCGCCAAACGCGATTGGCCTGAGGTCCTGGCGCGCACCGGCCTGAGCGCGCCGGGCGACGCAAGCCTGAAGGGCCTGGAGATAAGGGCGCTCGCCGAGACCGGAAAGACCGACGCCATGGTTGTCTGCTACAAGTTCTGCAAAGCCAGCCTCGGTACTTTTCAGTTGGCGATGCCGCGATTGCTGGTCATGGCGTTTGGCGGTCGGCCGCGAGCGGTTGAAGCCTTGATGTCACACACGTTCGCTGCGGCGAGCGACGAGACGAAGGCCTACTGGATCGCAGTCGGACACTTGAACACCCCGTCCGATACCGCCGCCGGCGAATACGAATTGGCGAAACTGGCCGCGCAAGCCAAGGACGATCGTATTCGCGGCGCGGCGCATCGCCGCCTCGCCGCGTTCGGTGCAGCGCCGCAGCCAGCGCGCGCGCCGTCCACCGAACGCGAACTCGATGTGATCGCCGGGCAGATCCTATATCCCACCGCGACGCCCGCGCGCTCGATATCGCGCGTGCTTCCAGTGACGCTGGGGCTGATCCTGCTCAACGTGTCGGCGTTCATTGCCGAGATCGTTCTGGGTGGGTCGGAAGACTCCGATACGTTGATAAGTCTCGGCGCGCTTTGGCCGCCGATGTTGCTGGAACAGGGGGAATGGTGGCGGCTGATCACCGCGACCTTCCTGCATTTCGGCGTTCTGCATATCGCGTCGAATATGTTCGTGCTGTGGGTGCTCGGGCGCATTCTCGAGCCGATGCTGGGTTCGTTACGCACGTTGATCATCTATCTTGTGGGCGGCGTGATCTCGTCGGCGTTCGTATTGTGGTTGATGGCCTCGGGCGCAACCAACTATGGGCTGCTGGTCGGCGCGTCCGGCGCCATTTTTGCGCTGCTCGGTGCCGAGGCGGCCATCGTCCTGTTGCAGTGGCGCCGTGACCCCGCCAATTTCGACCGGCGCAAGCTGACGACGCTTGCCGTCATGCTGGGGCTGCAGGTGGCGATCGACCTCAGCGTCCCCAACGTCAGTTTCGCGGCCCACGCATCGGGCTTCATCGCCGGTATATTGGGAGCGCTGGCCTTGCCGCTGCGCACCAATTCACGCACCAGATTCGAGCCCCGCTCCGGAGCCAACTCATGACGTCCGCAATTCCAATCACCGTACTCACGGGCTTCCTGGGCTCCGGCAAAACAACCTTGTTGAAGCGCTTGCTGGCCGATCCGGCGATGGCCGGCACTGCCGTCATCATCAACGAATTCGGCGACGTCGGCATCGACGATGCGTTGGTCGAAAAGGCCGACGAAGACACTATTCTGCTACCTTCTGGTTGCGTCTGCTGCGCCGTACGTGGCGACTTGACCAAGGCACTCGCTAAACTGCACCACCAGTCGCTGCACGAACAGATCCCGGCCATCAAGCGGGTGATCTTGGAAACCTCCGGCTTGGCCGACCCGGCGCCGATCGCCCACACGCTGATGACCGACGAGGACACCTATCGCATCTATCAACTCGACGGCATCGTCACGACCGTCGATGCCCAGCACGCCGCCGGCCAACTCGCAGCGCACTACGAACCTGCCAAGCAGATCGCGCTCGCCGACCGCATCATCGTCACCAAGACGGATCTCGTCTCCCGGTCGCAAGTCGATGCTCTCGAAACCGCCATCCGTGTCCTCAACCGCGCAGCGCCCATCCAACACGTGATCAAGGGCGACACCACCGCCGCGTCGCTCATCGGCCTCGCGGCGCACGAGCCGGCGTTGATGGGCACCGACCCCGAGCGCTGGCTCGGCCACGCAGCACAAGCCGACCCACACAATCACGCGCATGAGCACGAGCATGCCCACGGCCCCGATTGCGCACCTGATTGCGGTGATATCAACCACGACCACACCCATCTGCACGGGATCGGCTCCTTCGCCATGCACTTCGACGCCCCGCTGGACGGCAACGCCCTCAGCCTCGGGCTGCAGACGCTCGCCGCCGCCTACGGTGACAAGTTGCTGCGGGTGAAAGGCATCGTCACTGTGGAAGGCCAATCCAAGCCGTTTGTCGTGCACGGCGTGCAGCACATTTTCTACCCGCCCGACGTGCTCGCCGATTGGCCGAAACGTGTCGACGGCGAACGCGACCGACGCTCGCGTTTCGTGTTCATCACGCGGGGGCTTGAGCGCGCGACTGTCGAAAAGCATTTGAAACCATTCCTCGGCACGCCCAATGGATGAGCGACGAACGGACCGCCAGAGTGGCGGCAAAGCCACAGCATTCCCCATACTCGGCGGCAGTCGTCGGCGCACGCGTTGCATGCGGTGACGTTTTCGGCGACGTTGCCGAGGCGAAATTCGCCGATCGGATCGTTTCATGTGCGCCAAGCTATTTGCAATTTTGATCTTGAGCGCAACCGGCACACTGCCCGTCGCCGCGCAGAGCCTGCCCGGTGAGCCCAATCAGGGTCGCGACTGTCAAACCATCCGCACGTGCAATTTTGCGCGCGGCGCGTCGGTGCGGGGTTGCCTTTCGTCCTATACGTGCCGCACCTGTCGTTTCGTGACGGCAAATTGCAGCATCGGCAACGCCCAAGGGCCGTGCCAGCGCGTGAAGTGCAGCTGGGGCGGCTGACCTCTTTCCACCTATGATTTCTGCCCGACCCCTTGCTTGGCGGGCCGGGCAATGCAATTGCCATGGCACAATCGAAATCAACCCGGATCGACCACATGACTCTCCGATTTGACGGACGCGTCGCAATTGTCACCGGGGCGGGCAATGGTCTCGGCCGTCAGCATGCGCTGGCCCTGGCAGCCCGTGGCGCGAAGGTGGTCGTCAACGACCTCGGCGGCGCTCGTGACGGCAGTGGCGGGTCACTGACTGCGGCGCAACAGGTGGTGGCCGAAATCGTCGCTGCCGGCGGCCAAGCCATCGCCAACGGAGCATCCGTCACCGACGCGACAGCGGTGGAGGCCATGGTTGCAACAGCGATCGCCAGCTACGGTCGCGTTGACATCCTCGTCAACAATGCCGGCATCCTGCGCGACAAAAGCTTCGCGAAAATGAGCGTCGCCGACTTTCGCGAGGTCGTCGAGGTGCACCTGATGGGCGCGATGATTTGCACCAAGGCCGTGTGGGACACCATGCGCGCGCAGAATTACGGCCGCATCGTCATGACCACGTCGTCATCCGGCCTCTTCGGCAATTTCGGCCAGTCCAACTACAGCGCCGCCAAGATGGCGGTGGTCGGCCTCATGCAGACGCTGTCGATCGAGGGGGCCAAGAATGGCATCCATGTCAATTGCCTCGCCCCAACGGCGACCACGCGCATGACGTCTGACATTTTGCCCGACACCATCCAGGACCAGTTCAAGGCCGAGTACGTGACGCCGGCCGTGGTGTTTCTTGCAAGTGACCAAGCCCCGACGCGCTGCATCCTCAACGCCGGTGCCGGCACCTTCGCCGCAAGCTACGTCACCATGACCCAAGGCCTCCACCTCGGTTACGACGCCGAAACGCCTGAGAAAATCGCGGCGGCGTTCGGCGTCATCGCCGACCGCACCGGCGACACGCTGCCGAAATCGGCCGGCGACCAGGGCGCTAACGAGATGGCGAAACGCGGTGTCACATCATCGTGACATGCCGTAGGCCATTTTGCTGCCGCGGCCACGCGTGACTTGAAATACACAGGCTCCACGCCAGCATCCGCCGCCACGCACCATCGCGCAGGATGTGCGGCGCTTTTCGCTTTTCACCCACTACAGCAGCAAAGGTCGTTTATCCCGTGGCCCACACCGTCGACTACAAAGACCTTACCACCTTGATCAACCTCGACCTCGCCCCCACCAAATGGCTTGTCGTCGATCAGGCGCTCATTGATGCTTTCGCCGACGCGACCGGCGATCACCAGTGGATTCACGTCGACGTCGAGCGCGCCAACAAAGAGATTGGCGGCACCATCGCGCATGGCTTCCTCACGCTCTCGCTGATGAGCGCCATGTCGCAGGATGTGTTGCAGATCAAGGGCATCAGTCGCGGCATCAACTACGGCTTCGACAAGGTCCGCTTCACCGGCGTCGTGCCATCCGGAAGCAAGGTGCGCATGCGCACGACGGTGACCAAGATCGAGGACAAGAACGGCGGCAAACTGTTGACTCGCAATTGCATTGTCGAGGTACAGGGTGCCGACGGCAAGGTCTTCGACAAGCCCGCCGTCATCGCCGACTGGCTGGGCCTCGTATTCCCCGGTTGAGCCGTCGAACCACTCAGCCATAAAAGCGGCAATGCCTGACATTGCCTGGCCCGATCCAGCAGCGGCGTTCGTACCGCCATGCGGGGCCTGGCTGGCAGGCATGCCATGTTCCCAGCCAGCCGGTTCCGTGCCACCCACGCCACCGCGTCCACACGCACGTCGCCGACGTTGACACGTTGGCGGTAGCACGATCGGTGCCCGTCGGAGTTCGTTTGATTTCGGTGGGCACCCACGAGCCTGCGTGAGCTGCGTTGGGCGGTGCCATCAGCACGACGGCCAACGCCAAGGCGTTCACGGTCGAGAGCGGGAACATGACTTTGTCCTTGCCTGTTACGAACACAAACCAGTGCAGCCGTACGCAAGAACGAGATCAACAGCGCAACCGAAGGCAAATCTTGTAAAACGAGATTGTGGCACCATGCGGGAGATTGTCGCTGCTGCAACTGTCTCGCGGACTCACAGGATGAACTTCGACAGGTCCTTGTTCTTCGCCAGGTCGGCCACCCGCGCCCGCACGTACGCGGCGTCGATCGTGATCGTCTGGCCGGGCTTGTCCGACGCATCGAATGAGATTTCGTCGAGCACGCGCTCCACCACCGTCGACAATCGGCGCGCCCCGATGTTCTCCAAGCTGCTGTTCACATCCACGGCAACATCAGCGATGGCATCGACCGCATCATCGGTAATGACCAGCGTGACGCCTTCGGTCTGCATCAGCGCGATCGTCTGCTTGACCAGGCTCGCTTCCGGCTCCGTCAGAATGCGCACGAAATCCATACGGCTCAGCGATTTCAACTCCACCCGGATCGGCAACCGCCCTTGCAATTCCGGCAGCAAGTCGGCGGGCTTGGACACGTGGAACGCGCCTGACGCAATGAACAGGATATGGTCGGTCTTCACCGGCCCATGCTTGGTCGCAACCGTTGTGCCTTCGATCAGCGGCAGTAGATCGCGCTGCACACCTTCCCGGCTCACATCGGCACCGCCGCGCGGACCTTCGCCACGCGCGCAGATCTTGTCGATTTCGTCGAGAAACACGATGCCGGCATTTTCCACCGCCTTGATCGCCTCGTGCGTCAATTGATCGGTATCGACCAGCTTGTCACTTTCTTCCGCCATCAGCTGGTCGTAGCTGTCGGACACCGTCGTGCGCCGCTTTTTCGTGCGCCCACCCAGCGCCTTGCCCAGCATGTCCTGGATGTTGAGCATGCCGACCTGCCCGCCGGGTATGTCGAACGTCGGAAACGGTGAACTCGAATCGGCAATATCGACGTCGATCTCGGCGGTCGCCAGTTCGCCCGCCCGCAGCCGCTTGCGGAAATTCTCGCGCGTCTCCGATTTGGCGGTTGACCCGACCAGCGCGTCCAGCACACGCTCCTCGGCGTTCTTTTCCGCCTTGGCTTTGACCTCCCGCCGTTTCTGGCTGCGCGCCAGCCCGATGCCTACCTCCACCAGATCCCGCACGATGCTGTCGACATCGCGGCCGACGTATCCTACCTCGGTGAACTTCGTCGCCTCGACCTTCAGGAATGGCGCGCCCGCCAGCTTCGCCAGCCGTCGCGCGATTTCGGTCTTGCCGCAGCCTGTCGGCCCGATCATCAGGATGTTCTTCGGCATCACTTCGTCGCGCAGCTCGCCCGTCAGTTGCTGCCGCCGCCAGCGATTGCGCAGCGCGATCGCCACCGCCCGCTTGGCGTCGTTCTGGCCGACGATATACCGATCCAGTTCGGAAACGATTTCGCGCGGGGAAAAATTGGTCATGCCAGGATCTACTTCTGTACCGGTGGGAGTTTCGTCAGCCAGCAGCTGCCAGCGAACGGCTTAAGTAGGATGCCGCGCAGCGTATGCCAACCGAGCCCCATCATAATGACGAAACCGCCCAGCAGCAGCAACGTCGTCGTCATGCCCGCGCTCGCACCATTTTGGCCGAACCGCCCATCCTGCGAATGGGTCACCAGATACCCGACCGCGATGCCGAAATACGACAGCGACGACACCAGCAACGCCCGCCGGTCAATAATCAGGGCAACGGCCCCCAGGACAGCCACCACCCCGATCGTCAGCAGGGACCCTGCGATCGAAGAGCCCTTTGCCAGCAGCGAAATCACCGGATGCACAATGAAGGGTGCCGCCGCCAGATGCAGCCAGAAGCCGCAGTCAGACCGCCGGGTCAGCCGTTCCGGATCGGAGCTGTCGAAGCGCATGGCCATTGCAAACGTTGCAAGTCCAAGCGCCAATGCCGATGTATTGATCAGTGCCCAGGTCGTTTCGACGCCAAAGCGCTGCGCAATGGCCAGCAACACCGTCGCCATCACGCCCGCCGCCAGCGGCAACAGCGCGAACGGCAGCCGGAAGCGTAGATAGAACAGCAACACCGCAAGTCCGCCACAGCCGACGCCCGCGAGCCAGACGCCGAACGGGAAGTTGGCCCAACTGTCCGGCTTGAGCGTCCCGTTCGCAACCGCGTTGATCCCGGCCGAAATAGCCCACTGCCCGCCGGCCAGACTGCACAACAGCCCGATACCGAGCACCGCCGCCATCCCCGGTAACACTGCCTTGTAGCGCCCCACCAGCACTTCCGAAATTGCCCACAGCACCGCCGCACCGGCGAACAATCCAGGCGCGCCCGAGCCGAAGTTCGGCGACCACTGCGTCAGGAACGCACCCGTCACTAGCACCACGCCGAGCGACAGGAACACGTCGTTGAAGCCGCGCAGGAATCGAAATCGCTCGTCGCGGCCGGCGATGAACGGCCGCGCCGCATGCCGGCTCGCCGCCTGGCTTTCCAGCGCCGCCTGCTGGGCTGCGGTGATCACGCCGGAGTCGACTGCCGCCTTCAAATCTTCTTCGCGCAGCATGACCAGACCCCGTTACCGATTGCTCACCGATCAAACGTTGCGTGTAGTTTCGGGCAGCGTTTCTGCGCGTCCCTACAGCACCGATGATCCCCGCGCCGTCATTGCAGGGCTCCTGCACGCCTCCGCAACAGCCCAAGCCGCAACGTCCCGGTGGCGATCATGGCTACACCATACACTATCATCGCGGAGCCAATCAGCGCTGACAATGCACCCACCTTGGTCCACAACGGCTGTGATGGTGCCAGCCACGGCGCAAGACCGCGTGCACCCAGCCACAGCATCAGCGCCATCGCCGCACTGCCGCCGACGATCAACGGCAGCGACCGCCGCGCCCGCGCGTCCAGCACGAACAGACCGCGCCGCTCCAGCGTCATGAACAATAGCCCCGCGTTCAGCCAGCCACCCAGCGCCGACGCCAGCGCGATGCCCAGTTGCGGCAGCAGCCCCATCGACCGGAACAAGAAGAACAGCCCGATCGACCCGGCCGTGTTGGCGATCAGGCTGATCGTCGCGTAGCGCATCGGGGTCTTGGTATCCTCGCGTGCGAAATAGGCCGGCGAAAACACCTTGATCAACACGAAGGCCGGCAGCCCCCACGCGAATATCGCCAGCGCCGACGCCGTCGCCGCCGTATCACCCACCCCGAACGCCCCGCGCTCGAACAGCACCCGGATGATTTCCACTGGCACGACGGCCAGCGCCGCTGCCGCTGGCACCGTCAACAGCATCGCCAATTCGAGACTGCGATTCTGGCTGTCCATCACCAGCGCGTCGTTGCCCGAGCGCAGATGGCGCGACACTTCCGGCAACAGCACCACGCCGATCGCGATGCCGACGATCGCCAGCGGCAATTCGTAGAGACGATCGGCATAATAGAGCTGCGACACTGCCCCCGGCTGCAGCGAGGCGATCATCGTGCCGATCATGATGTTGATTTGCGTTACGCCACCCGACACGATTCCCGGCACGCCAAGTGACACCAGCCGCCGCACGTCATCGGTCATTTTCGGCCGCCGCAAGCCGAGCCTGAACCCCGCGCGCCGCAGACCGTCCATCAGCAGCGCCAACTGCAGCAGCCCCGCGATCAACACGCCCAGCGCCTGTATCACGCCGCCACCCGGTTCGTTGTGGAAGCCCAGCGCGAAGCCGATGAAAATCGCCACCGTCAACGTCAGATTGAGCACGATCGAAACGCCGGAACTCTCCGCGAATCGGCCGAAGCTGTTGAGCACGCCTGACATCAACGCCACCAGCGACATGCAGGCCAGATAGGGGAACGCGATCCGCGTCAGCAGCACCGCCAGATCGAACTTGTCCGGGTTGGCGCTGAAGCCCGGCGCCAGCAGATACATCAGCCACGGCATGGCGATGACAGCCACCACCGACACGGCCACCAGCACCACTAGCAATCCAGCCATCGCCTCTTCGGCGAATTGGCGCGCCGCTTCGCGTCCCTCGCCTTCGAGCTTCTTGGCGAACAGGGGAATGAAGGCCGAGTTAAACGCCCCTTCGCCGAACAGTCGCCGGAACAGATTGGGAAATCGGAACGCCACGTTGAAGGCGTCGGCGACCCAGCCCGAACCAAACGCCCAGGCGAACAGGATATCACGCACGAATCCAAGCACGCGGCTGACCAAGGTCAGTCCGCCGACGGTCGCGAAGGATCGATAAAGTTTCATCGCCGTGCGTTAGCGGAGGGCGGTGGCGAACGCAAGGCGGGCCACTTCCAGACACCCGCCCCAGTGACGTTCCCAGTTGCAACTGCGACAAGACGGCAGCATTTGCTGATGCTCAGCGGTCACGCGGCCGCGGCGGCGATGTCAGCCACAACCTGCCGTGCGACGTCCGCAGGATCGCTCGCCGTTGTGATCGGTCGGCCGACAACCAGATGACTTGCGCCACTTTCGATCGCAAGCTTCGGCGTGACCACGCGCGTCTGATCCTGGTGCGGTCCGGCCTGCAGCCGAATGCCGGGGGTCACGATGAAAAATCCCGGCCCGACCGCGGCGCGAACATCACCGGCCTCCAGACCGGACGCGATGACACCGTCGAACCCGGCTGCCTTCGCCAGCAGCGCCCGCCGCACCACCAACTGCGACGGCGTCGTGCCATTGATGCCCTGCTCGACCAGATCGGCTTGATCGAGGCTGGTCAGCACAGTCACTGCCAGCAGTTTCAACCGGCTTGAGCCCCGCCCCATGACGGCCGCGTCCAGCGTTTTTCGATCTGTGCCATGCACCGTCAGATAGTCGACGCCGAGGCCGGCGATGTTGGCGGTCGCTTTCTCGACCGTATTGGGGATATCCAACAGCTTCATGTCGAAAAATATCTGCTTGCCGTCGCGCTTGAGTTTTTGCGCCAACTGAATGCCGCCGCCGAACAGCAGTTCAAGCCCGATCTTGTAGGCCGTCACCTCCTCGCCCAACCGCGCCACCAACGCTTCCGCGTCACTCACAGTCGGCACGTCGAGGGCGACGAACAACTTCGATTTCGCGGCCGTGCTCATCGTCATGATCCAAATTTCAAGGCAGCGTGATGATCACGAAGTCCACTTTAGCTAAGCCTTGTTCTTGCGATTGCGCACCTCCGCAAACACTTGCCAGTCCGCCGCACTCTCGAGGCCAAGCCGCTTCCGAATAGCCTCTGATTTCACGCGCAGGAATGGATTGGTTGTCAGCTCCAGATCGATACGCGTCGGCAGCGTCGCCTTGCCGGCTTGCCGCAAGGCTTCGACCTCTCTCGCGCGCGCCACCAGCGCCTCGTTTTCCGGTTCGATCGTCAACGCGAACTTCGCGTTCGCGAGTGTGTACTCGTGTCCGCAATAGATGCTGGTATTGCCCGGCAACGCCGCCAACTTGGCCAGCGAATTCCACATCATTTCCATCGTCCCCTCGATCACGCGCCCGCAGCCGAGTGCGAACAATGTGTCGCCCACGAACGCGACGTTGGCCGTCGGCATATGGAAGGTAATGTGCCCGGCGGTATGGCCCGGCGTTTCCAGCACCCGCACTTGATGCGATCCGAGCCGGAACGCGTCGCCTTCACTGACGGCGGTGTCGATGCCCGGCACTTTGGCTGCTTCCGCTTTCGGTCCGATGATGACGCAACCCGTCTCAGACTTCAGCGCCAGGTTGCCATCGGTATGGTCGGCGTGGTGATGCGTCGTGAAGATGTAGCTGAGTTTCCAGCCTTTATGCTTGAGCGCGCCACGTACGCTTTCCGCGTTCGGCGCATCGATCGACGCCGTCACGCCGCGCTCGGGATCGTGCACGAGCACGCCGAAATTGTCGGACAGGCACGGGAATTGATAAATCTCAAGCGCCATCGAAGATCGCTCCATGCTATGTTTACCAAGGCGCAGCAGTGCCACTGCGCACCCGCTCCTGCAAGACCTTTTCAGCCACTTTTGGTCGGCCGCCAGCGACGCCTCATAACCACACCGGCCCTGGACCGTGTGGCGTTATTCAGTTTCACCTCTGCTCCCCTCGAAAAGCGAGGGGCGGGGCTGTGGCAGGCGTGGTCGATCGGGAATTAGGGTGACGCGCTGCCACCTTGCCCCAATTTGCCGCCGGGGGATCGCTCGACTGCCATGCTGATCAGGCATGAGCACGATTGCCGTTTCACAGGCAATTC
>JANXYD010000132.1 GCA_025350265.1 Hyphomicrobiaceae bacterium
TTGCGATGAGGGGATTGCGAAATGCTAACATCGTGCCTGCGTCGGACGGACGGCAGGCCAGTGGGCCTCGATATTGTCCCGCCGCTGAAAGAGCGGTGCTGTTGCAAAGCAGGGACAGGCAACGTCGAGAAAACAAACGCAGTTCGGCAGAGCGCGGCGTCCGCCGCACATAGACTACCGGCCCGTCGGCGAGACGGGTCTCGCAGAATTCACGGCCACGCCGCGCTCTGCTCCCCAGTTGCATCAACGGCACGGCGTCAGGCTGGGGCCGGCAGAGGTGTTTTTGGTGAGGCAATAGGCAGTCGCAAGCCTCTCGTCGTCTTCCCGGCCAAGCGGAGTGCGAGCCGGGATCTTGCCCGATTCTGGGACAGGTGAGGGTGTCCGCTGGCCGCGACACGCGCGCTGTTTTCGAGCGGCCTTACGTTCCCCCGCGCCTTCCGCTACCATGCGCGCGAACCTCAGCCCCACGGATCGCTGCGCCCATGGAAGTCTCGTTCGCCAAGGAAATCGCCAGTCTCAAGCTTGGCTCCGGCTCGACCTTTCGTGGCGAGGGCATCCTGGCTGTCACCAAGGCCTTACTGCAGTCCGGCGTCGGCTATGTCGGCGGTTATCAAGGCGCGCCCGTCAGCCACCTGCTCGACGTGTTGTTGCAAGCCGAAGACGTGTTGTCGGAGTTGGGCGTGCATCTTCAGACCTGCACGAATGAAGCCGCCGCCGCAGCCCTGCTGGCCGCTTCCATCAACTATCCCGTGCGGGGTGCGGTCACCTGGAAATCCATCGTCGGCACCAACGTCGCGGCAGACGCCTTGTCGAACCTGTCGTCGGCCGGCGTGATCGGCGGCGCGCTGATCGTCGTCGGCGAGGATTATGGCGAAGGCGCCAGCGTCATCCAGGAACGCACGCACGCATTCGCGGTCAAATCGTCGGTGTGGTTGCTCGATCCGCGCCCTGACTTACCCACCATCGTCCGCATGGTCGAACAAGGCTTCGAGCTTTCCGAAGCTACCAACACGCCGGTCATCTTGGAATTGCGTATCCGCGCCTGCCACGTCTACGGCAGCTTCGATGCCAGGGACAATGTTGCCGCCAAAGTTTCCGCCAACGCCCGCCTCGCCGAGCCTGCCGTGTTCGATTACGCCAAACTCTCGCACCCGCCGGTGACGTTCAATCAGGAGATCGACAAGGTCACGCGCCGCCGGCCGCTGGCCGAACAGTTCATCCTCGACCATAAACTGAATGAGCAGATCGGCCCGGCCGATGGCGATGTCGGCATCATCGTTCAGGGCGGGCTGTTCAACGTGCTGAACGGCCGTCTGGCCGAGGCAGGGCTGTCCGACATCTACGGCAATGCGGCCGTCTCAACGCTTGTTCTCAACGTCACGCACCCGCTGTCGACACGCCAGATCACCGACTTCTGCGCCGGCAAGAAAGCCGTGATCGTCGTCGAGGAAGGCGCGCCTGATTTTCTTGAGCAGGCCATCGGCCAGATCCTGCGCAAGGCCGATCTGCAAACCAAGCTGCATGGCAAGGACTGCCTGCCGATGGCCGGCGAATATACGCCGCTGGTTGTCGCCGACGGATTGGCGAAATTCCTCGCTCCTTACGGCCGCGACGTGTCGGCGCTCACCGCGTGGCTCGCAGCCCACAAAACCCGCACAGCCAAAATAGCCGCCGCACTGAAAACGCCGCTGCCCGCGCGTCCTCCTACCTTCTGCACCGGTTGCCCCGAGCGCCCGGTGTTTTCAGCGATGAAAATCTTGAAGCAGGAAACCAGCGCCGTGCATGTCGCGGCCGATATCGGCTGCCACGCCTTCGGCACGTTCGCGCCGTTCAGCCAGGGCAACTCCATCCTCGGCTACGGCATGTCGCTGGCATCGGCCGCCGCCGTCGCAAGCGTGCAACAGAAGCGCCCGGTGTCTATCATGGGCGACGGCGGCTTCTGGCATAACGGCTTGCTCTCCGGCGTCGCCAGTGCCGCATTCAACAAAGACGATGGCGTGCTGATCGTCATGAACAACGGCTATTCCAGCGCCACCGGCACGCAGGATCTGCCGTCGAGCCGGCCCAACGACGAAGGTCGCGGCAAAGGCATCGAGATCGAGCGCAGCTTGCGCGCGCTGGGCTTGGGCTGGATCCGGCGCGTCCGCACCTATAGCGTCGGCGAGGTCAAGCGCACGCTCGACGCCGCGCTCAAGTCCAAGGACAAAGGCCTCAAAGTCATCATCGCCGACGGCGAATGCCAGTTGGCGCGCCAGCGTCGCGTCCGCCCGGTGCTGGCGAAAGCCATTGCCGACGGCAAGCGTGTCGTGCGGCAGCGCTTTTGGATCGATCCCGACGTCTGTACCGGCGACCGATCCTGCATCCGCCTGTCTGGTTGCCCATCACTCACCGTCAAGCCGAGCGAAGACCCGTTGCGCACCGATCCCATCGCCCACGTCAACAACGACTGCGTCGGCTGCGGTTTGTGCGGCGAGGTGGCGCATGCAGCCCAGCTGTGTCCCTCGTTCGCCCGCATCGACATCATCCAGAATCCCAGCCGCATCGACCGCTGGAAACGCGCGATCTCTCGCGCACTGATGCGCCCATTTGGTGGGCCATCGGCAGCGATTACAAATGGCGGGCGCGTCACGTGAAGAACTCCAACCCTCGGCCCACTTGCCTGCTCATCGCAGCCCTCGGCGGTGAAGGCGGCGGCGTGCTCGCCGGCTGGATCACAGAAGCTGCCGTTGCATCCGGCCTGGTTGCCGGTCGTACATCGATCCCCGGTGTTGCCCAACGTACCGGCGCCACCACGTATTACCTCGAACTCATGCCGCGCGAGCCGGGCAAGCCGCACCCCGTGTTGGCGCTCAACCCGGCCCCCGGCCAGGTCGACGTACTGCTCGCCAGCGAACTCCTGGAAGCCACCCGCCTTGCCGGCTTCGGCATGATCAGCGCCGAACGCACCACGCTCATCGCCAATACCGCGCGCGTCTATACGATGGACGAAAAAATGACGATGGGCGACGGCCGCATCGATGCCGAACGTCTAAAGCCGATCCTCGAAAGCGCGGCGAAAACAGCCGTTTTTGTTGACTTCAACGCAATCGGACAACAGGCCAAGGCCCCGCTGGGCGCGGTCATGCTTGGCGCGCTCGCTGGTAGCAAGCTGCTGCCCATCCCGGACGACGCACTGCGCGATGCCATCCGCCGCGAAGGCAAATCGGTGGCGGCCAACCTGGCCGGCTTTGAAGCCGGTTATGCGTCGATCACAGAATCCACTGCCGCACCGGCAACCGCGAGACCAATCGCTGCTCGCGCAGGAGTGGTCGCGGCCATCGCCGAATTTCCGGCACGTTCCAGCATCGTTGCCGCCGAAGGCGTTGCGCGTCTCACCGACTATCAGAATGCTGCATATGCGGACACATATCTCGCCCACCTCAGGCGGTTCGCGCGACTGCCTAGCATGGATGATGCCACCCTCGCCGAACTCGCCCGCCATCTGGCCGTCCGCATGAGCGTCGAAGACGTCATGCGCGTCGCGCAATTGAAACTGCGCGATGCCCGCGTCGCTCGCGTCATCGGGGAAGCCAAGGCGCGCCAGGGCGATATCGTTGATATCACCGAATTCATGAAGCCCGGCATGGATGAAATTGTCGGCCTCTTGCCGCCATTTCTCGCCGGTCCGCTGCATCGCCTGGTCACCCGGCTTGGCTGGTCGAAAGTTGCCTTTCCGCTCAACGTCACCACTACGCGCATTGGTGGATTTTTGCGGCTCAGGTTATTGTGCGCGCTGCGCGGCTGGCGTCCGCACACGCAAAAATTCCACGAAGAGCAACTCTGGCTGGCGCGTTGGCTTGGCCTGGTCGAGGCCACGCTGAAGCACGATCCCGCAGCCGCGCGCGAAGTCATCGGCACCGCCAAGCTTGTGCGTGGTTACGGCGACACCTATCGACGGGGGCTTGCGAACTGGGACCGCATCGCGATCACGTTGATCGAGCCGGCGCTGTCAGCCGCGATGTCATCGCCCGACCTCGCCGACCACATTCTGCAAGCCCGCATCGCCGCCGAGAAAGACCCGGACGGCGCGGCGCTGATTGCGACCCTGGACGCAATCGCGAGCCGCCCCACAGCACATCTACAAGCCGCGCAATAGGCTATCGATCGAAATAGCCCGCAGCCGATGATCTTTGTATCTATCGCCGTAATTTGCTGATGTGCTATCTGCCATGCACAAACATCGTCAGAAGACGACTTAAGATCCGGGGAGAAACATCAATGACGCAACAGACGTTGAACCGCCGCTCGCTGATCAAATCCAGTGTCGCGCTCGCTGCAGCAACCACCGTGCCGACCGGCTGGGCGATCGCGCAGGCTGCCAAGCCGCTCAAGGTCGGCTTGATGCTACCCTATTCCGGTACCTTCGCTCAACTCGGCGAAAACATCACTGCCGGCGTTGAACTGCTGCTCGCCGAAAAAGGCGGCAAGCTCGGCGGCCGTGAAGTCCAGTTCATCAAGCTCGACGATGAATCAAAGCCCGAGCTCGGGCCGCAGAATGCAGAGCGCCTGGTCAAACGCGACAACGTCGACGTGTTGATCGGCACCGTTCATTCCGGCGTGCAGATGGGCATCCACAAAGTCGTCAAAGAGAGCGGCACGCTGACGCTTATTCCCAACGCAGGCAACGTTGCCGTCACACGCGAGCTGTGTGCCCGGAACGTGTTCCGCACTTCGTTCACGAATTGGCAGCCGGCCTATGCGATGGGTCTTGCCCTCGCCAAGAAGGGCATCAAGAAAGCCAGCTGGATGACCTGGGACTACGCCGCCGGCAACGAAAGCGCCGAAGGCTTCAAGCAGGGTCTTGAGGCGGGCGGCGGACAGTTCGTCTCGTTGCTGACAGTGAAGTTTCCTGAAACCAATTTCCAACCACTACTCGCGCAGATCCAAGGACTTGGCGTCGAAGCCATCGGCGCGTTTTTCTCCGGTGGCGGCGCGGTTCAGTTCGTCAAGGACTATGCGGCCGCCGGCATCAAGGTGCCACTCTGTGGCTCCGGCTTTCTCACCGAAGGCACGTTGCAGGGCCAGGGTGCCGCCGCCGAAGGCATCGAAACCGCGCTGCATTATGGCGACGGCCTCGACACACCCAAAAATAACGCCTTCCGTGCTGCCTTCAAAGCCAAGACCAGCCGCGACGCAGACGTGTTCGCAGTCCAGGGCTACGATGCCGCGCAGTTGCTCGCCATCGGCCTCGAAGCCGTGAAGGGCAACCTTGAAGACGACAAGGCGCTCTACGCCGCCATGGAAACCACCAAGATCGACAGCCCGCGCGGGTCCATCACCATGTCGCCGCAGCACAACGTCGTGCAGGACATTTATCTGCGCAAGGTGACCAACGGCCAGAACAAGATCATCAGCACGATCGCCCAGCAACTCGCCGACCCCGGTACCGGCTGCAAGATGTAAGTTCGCGCTTCCCTGCGCCGCGTCGGTGACGGGGAGAGGGTGCCCGATAGGGCGGATGAGATGCCGCCTCGTACTCCGTACTTTCAGCTGCCCACTCGGCCTTCGGCCACCCTCTCTTCATGCGAGACTGCGCATGAAGAGAGGGGAAAAAATGTTTCCCATGACCCTCTCAGGCCTTCTCGCGCAATCGCTCAACAGCCTGCAGTACGGCCTGCTACTGTTTTTGATTTCGTCCGGGCTGACACTGATCTTCGGCGTACTTGGCGTTATCAATCTGGCGCACGGCTCGCTCTACATGATCGGCGCATATACGGCGTTCGTTGTCGCCCGTTTCACTGGCTCGCTGTGGATCGCGCTACCCGTGGCTATGCTCGGCGGGATCGTTCTTGGCGGTCTGCTCGAACGCTTTCTGTTTCGCTACTTCTACAAACGCGAACATCTCGATCAGGTCTTGCTGACGTTCGCGCTCATCTTGTTGTTTGAGGAAGGCCGGTCACTGCTCGTAGGCAACGACTTCTATTCAGTGCCCATCCCGAACGCCTTGGATTTTTCCATCCCGATCGTCGAGGGCTTCAGCTACGCGGCTTATCGCGTCGTCGTCATCGGCTTGTGTCTCGCACTGGCGGCGGCTCTGTTTGTTTGGATCGAGCGTACCAAGATGGGTGCCATTATCCGCGCCGCAGCCGAACGCCCTGACATGGTCGATGCGCTCGGCATCGATCCGCGTCGTGTGCATTTGACGGTTTTTGCGGTGGGCACCGCGCTCGCACTCACTGCAGGTGCGCTCAACGCGCCGTTGTCGTCGGTCTATCCCAACATGGGCGACAACCTGCTGATCATTTCGTTCGTGGTCGTCGTCATCGGTGGCCTCGGCTCCGTTTCCGGCGCGTTCTGGTCGGCGCTGCTGATCGGCACGATTGATACGATGGGCAAGGCGTACGCGCCGAAACTCTCCGGCCTCGCCATCTATGTGCTGATGGCCGTGGTTCTGTTGTGGCGGCCCAACGGCCTCTTCGGGCAACGCGCATGAGACTGATGGAACCGGCGTGCGGGGATGGTGTGCGATGATGCCGGCTGGCAATGATACCCGCCTGCTCCCGCACTCGACCGTCGGCTGGCTGTTGCTCGCGGCCT
>JANXYD010000146.1 GCA_025350265.1 Hyphomicrobiaceae bacterium
CCCGGCGCAAGCTTCCAGCATCGGGCCGAGGCGGGCGCGGGCGCGAACGGCCTTCATGCGCAGTTTGAAGATCTGCTCGAAGTTTTCACTCAATTTCCGGGTCGCGTAATCTTCCAGACGGAACGTCTTGATGAGGCGCGCGCCGGCCAGCTTCTCGGTCAATGCCGCCGTCATTTCGCCGATCTCGTGCTGGGTGTCTTTGGCGACCCGGCGCAGCCGCCGGCTGATCATCACGATCGGCATGATGGCCAGCGGAAAGACACCGAGTACGATCAACGACAACACCGGATCGAGATAGACCATGGTGCCGGCGAGGCCGATGACCGTCATGGTATCGCGCAGCAAGGTGTTGAGCGTCGTCTGGCACGCACCCTGGACCACGCCGATGTCGTTGGTCAGGCGTGACACCATGTGGCCGGTGCCTTCGCGGGCGAAGCGGGCGTAATCGGCGTTGATCAGGTGGCGGAAGGCATGCGTCTGCAGGTCGGTGCCAAGACGGAAGATGATGCGGTTCGACGTGATCTGATGCAGGAACAGGCAGAGGCCGCGAAGGGTGGTCACGGCGATGATGCCGGCGAGGATCCAAGGCAGCGGTTCCATGCGTCCCTGACCGATGGAATCAAACGACTGCCGGATGATCATGGGGTAGCCGCTGGTGGCCAGCGCCAAGGCTATGCCGATGCTCAGAGACAGTAGGATTTGCCGCCAGCGCGGCAGCAGCCATTGATGGGCAAACCGCAGCAATATCGAGCGGGCGCGGGCGTCGACCGCCATCCGGCTTGCAAAAGCGCGCGCAGCCTCCATCGCGCCGGGTTCGGCAGCGCTGGGGCTGGCTTGGCCGGGGGCGGCATCAGACACTTATCGCGGCTCCTGCTGAGACAACGGCGCAATCATGCGCCTGCACATACACCAACCCGCGCCGGTTGGGAAACGGGCGCGGGACAAGGTTCTGTGTGACTGTGGCCGGTTAGAAACGACGCTGCGATTCGGCACTTATTTGTCTGGCTTCTGATAGACCTTGTGGCAACCACCGCAATTGCCGCCGATTTTGGGCCATGCGATCTTGAAGCTGGCTTCATCGGTGACGGAACCCATTGCGGCGGTGGCGTCGGCGGCGAGTTTGTCGAACCGGCCGTTGAAATCGACTTTTTGTTCCCAGATGATCGGTAAAGCCTTGGTGTCGCCGCCTTCCTTGCTGTCGTCGGGGAACAGATCCTTGGCCTTGGGCGCGCTTTCCGCGAGGACTTTCAGAGCAGCCTGCACTTTGGGGAGATCAAAGGGGATCGCACCTTTCATCATGCCGCCGGTTTCTTTCATCGCTCCGCCGATGCTTTTCATCAGCTTTTGACGTTGATCGATGGCGGTACTCTGTGCGTAAACGGCCGTCGCGCCGACGGCAAACGCAGTAACAACAGCTGCAAATCGAAGCATTCGGCAGTCTCCCGAACGGAAATCATTCACGATGGGGTCTTGCGACAACGCCGGTCGACTCCGGTATGACCGGAAGTTTTCGCGAATGTTGACCGCCCCCCGACAGACGCCTAACACACTGAGGATGGTTTTAGACGCGCGGCGGACATGTCTCGCGAACCTGTGATCCAGCGCGATGTGCACGTTACCGAAAACCTGAGATCAATGAGCTTTATACGCTTTGTCCGGCCGACGCTGCCCGCCGCCGGATGCACCGACTTTCGGCAACGCGAGCTTGCAAACAGAAATCGGCGCGACCCGGTGGGGCGCGCCGATTGAGTTCTATCAGGCCGGGCGATGTTCAGGCGGATGCGTTGAGTCCGAGGTAGCCGAACACGGTCTCGCGGACGGTATGTGCGCCCGCCATCAAACCCCGGCCGGCATCGTCGACGCGGCGCTGAGCCGAATTCGCGGCGGGAATTGCCGCCATGACTTCCTTGAACTGCGGCACGCGAGCGCCGCGCGCCACCGCGTCACCCGACGGGCGCGCTGCTTTGACGACCGCGTAATCGGGATCGTCGTCGACGGAGGCCATTGCAAAGCCAGCTGCGGCAGCGGCACGATTGAGATCGTCGAGGGTCTGGGCCATACTCATAACGAGCCTCTTTTTAAACAGGATTGCTCGAAGGCGGCGTGAGCGACTTCGATACACGGATCAAACGCGCGAGACGGCGAATGGATCATTCCAGTTTTGCACAGAAATATTTAGCGCGACATTAATTACACAGGTCAAGCCAATTCAGCACGGATTTTGCGCGAATCGGATGCAATTACTGATTTGATGCATCGCACACGGATGTGACGATAATGTTGCGTCGCGAAAAATCACGTCCCGCGAGGTTTGGCACGCGCGGTGGGGAGTGCGCTGGCGGGATCGTCGGGCCAAGGATGTCGCGGGTAGCGGCCACGCATGTCGGATTTGACGGCGGCCCACGAGCCCGCCCAGAAGCCAGGAAGATCGCGCGTGATCTGCATCGGACGGTGCGCGGGCGAAAGCAATTCCAAGGTGAGCGGCAGGCGGCCTTGGGCGATCGCCGGATGCACCTTGAGGCCGAACAATTCCTGCACGCGGATCGACAGCATCGGCGCCGACGGGCCGTCATAGACAATAGGGTGGCGATTGCCGGTGGGAGCCTCGAAGTGCGTGGGCGCCTCGGCTTCGAGGCGGCGGCGGAGGTCCCAGGGAATCAAAGCGTCGAGGGCCGCCTGCAGGTCGTCGGGGCTGGTGTCGGCAAGGCGGGTTTTGCCCATCAGGAAAGGTGTCAGCCAGTCGGCGGACGCGGCGAGCGCGGGATCGCCGAGGTCGGGCCAGGTCTCGGGGTCGGAAGTGCGCAAGAAGGCCATGCGGTGGCGCAATTGCGTCTGCGCCTTCGACCACGGTAGCCGATCGGTGCCCAAGCGGACGAGACCCGAAGCGAGACTGTGCGCCGCAGTCTCGCTGGCGGGGACGGGCAACGGCGCGCTGTCCAACACGATGGCACCAAGGCGGCTCGAACGGCGCGCGCGCAGGCTGGCGGTGGCCGGGTCGAACTGGATGTCGTCGGACTGGACGATGCGGTGGCCGGCCACTGGGCCGATGTCGACGGGATCGAGCACGGCGGCGAGCAGAATGCGGGTCGCCTGCGCCTTGCCGGCCATTTCGGCGACCACCAGGAACGGCGCGCGGGCGAGGCTGTCGGTGGCGTCGATGGCGGCACCGCGACCGCTGGCGAGAACGAAGCCGCCGGCGGTGCCGCGCGCCTTGGCGATGCGATCGGGGAAGGCGAGCGCGAGCAGGGCAGCGGTGGATAGAGCTGCCGTGGCAGCTGGTGACGACCTGTTTTCGCTACGCGCTTGCCGGGCCCAGCCGGCGGCGAGGCGGCGCATGGCGTCCGCGCGTTTGCCGCGGTCGCGGCGGAAGCCGTCGAGGCGATGATCGAGATCGGCGCTTGGACCGCCGAGGCCGCGCTCGACGATGACGGCTGCGATATCGGCTGCTGCACGTTCGTCGCCGGTGCGGGCGGCGCGCAAGATCATGGCGGCGAGGCGGGCGGGCAGTGGCAGCGATTGGATGGCCGCCCCGAGTTCGGTCAGCCTGCCATCCGCATCGAGGGCGGCGAGTTCGGTCAGCTCGTGGCGGGCGGCGGCCAGGGCGGCGGCGGGCGGGGGATCGAGGAAGTCGAGCGTGGATGGATCGGTGACACCCCAGCTGGCGCAATCGAGCAGCAAGCCACTGAGGTCGGCCGAGAGGATTTCCGGCGTGGCATAGGCGGGCAGCGCTTGCGTTTCGGGTTCGTCCCACAGGCGATAACAAATGCCGGGTTCGGTGCGGCCGGCGCGTCCGCGCCGCTGGTCGGCGGCGGCGCGCGAGACGCGTACGGTCTCAAGCCGGGTGACGCCGACGTCGGGTTCGAATCGTGGCACGCGGGCCAAGCCGCAGTCGATGACGATGCGCACGCCGTCGATGGTGATGGACGTTTCGGCGACCGAGGTGGCGAGCACCACCTTGCGCGTGCCGGGCGTAGGCTTGTCGACGGCGCGGTCCTGTAGTTTGGGATCGAGGCCGCCGTGCAGGCCGACCACTTCGATGCCATCGCCAAGGCCAGTAAGTGCGAGACGATCGGCCAGGCGCTGCTCGGTGCGGCGGATTTCGCCCTGGCCGGGCAGGAAGGCTAGGATGGAGCCGGTTTCCGAGCGCAGCGCGCGCAGCACCGCATCCGTCATCTGATCCTCGACCCGGGCACCAAAACCACGGCCAAGATAGTGCGTGGCGATGGCATGGGCGCGGCCTTGACTCTCGATCACCGGGAAATCGTCGAGCATGTTGGCGACACGCGCGCCGTCGAGCGTCGCCGACATGACGAGAATGCGCAGATCGTCGCGCAGGCCTTTTTGGCAATCGCGGGCGAGGGCCAGCCCCAGATCGGCGTCGAGCGAGCGTTCGTGGAATTCGTCGAACAGGACGGCCGCGACGCCGTCGAGGGATGGATCGGCTAGGATCATGCGGGTGAAGACGCCCTCGGTGACGACTTCGATGCGGGTGCGGGCGGAGACCTTGGTGCCGAGCCGCGCGCGCATCCCGATGATGCCGCCGACGCTATCGCCGAGGGTCGCGGCCATGCGGTCGGCAGCACCCCGCGCGGCGATGCGGCGCGGTTCGAGCAGCAACATCTTGCGGCTTCCGAGCCACGGCGCGTCGAGCAGGGCGAGCGGCAGCCGCGTGGTTTTGCCGGCCCCGGGTGGGGCCACGAGGACGGCTGAGGTGCGCGCCGCCAACGTCGCCAAGACCTCGGGCAGGACGGCATCGATCGGTAGCGGGGTGGTGAGTGGCAGCATCGGCGAGGTGTGCAATGTCGTGCCACGTCACGCAAGTGTCGTTTGCCGAGACGGATTTAAGTGGTCGCAGGAATGCCGTTTTCTTCGTCTTGGACGTTACACCTGAATATTCGCGCCGAATGGCACTCGTTCAAAGGGATATCTCACTGTGGTCGACCCGTATCGTCTTAAGTTTCGCCATCGCGTCACATCGGTCGTAGTGGCCGGCGCACTCGGCATCGCACCGATGTCAGCGAGCGTGGTGTCGGCGCAGACCGCGCAGACAAAGGAAGACGAGGCGAAGAAGAGAGAGCAAGAGCACAAACCGCAGCCGGGCGTGCCGCGCCCGGCCGACGCGCCCAAGGGCGCGGCACCGAGCACGCAGCCACCGCATAAATCCGAACCGCAGCCACAACGGCAGACGGCACCCGTTCCCCGTGTGGTTCCCCCGGCACAGCCGCCGGTCAAGGCCGTGATTACCCCGCCGGTTGCGCCCGGCAACGCACCTGCCAAGGCCGTGGCAGTGCCTCCGGCTGGTGCCGACGGTGCGCACGGTCAGCCGGGACAGCACGCGCAGCCCGGTCAGCGCGATACGCCCCGCGGTGGACAAACCTCGGCACCGGCGGACAAGCAGGCCGCTCCTGCCGATTCGCCGACCAAGCCGGGTGCGGGATCGCCGCCTAAGCCGGCTGCGGCGTCGGTTCCGTCAGGCACGGCGCGGCCGGGCGCGCGTCCGCTGTCGCCGGGCGTGCAATCGCCGACCGATCAAACCAAACAAGCGGCACCTGCGGGATCGCCAGGCGGCGGCGCGCCAGTGCCCGTGGCTCCGGCTGCAGGTGCGCAGCCGCCAAACCCTGCGGCGGCAGCGTCAGCGCAGAAGCCGGGCGTAACAAACTCTCAAGCCGCACCGCTCGGCGCGCCGTTAGGTGCTGCCGGGGGAGCGCCGGGCGGAGCGTCCGGACAAGCGCAACCGCTGACGCCGGCACGCGGGGCCGGCACACCGCCGCCCGGGCCGCAAAACCTCGATCAGGTCCGCCAGGGTCGCGTGCAATCGACCAATGCCAGCGGGCAGAACCTGATCACCGAGCCGGGCAACCGCACGATCGTCAAGCAGGACAACCGCGTGTTCATCACGCGCAACGAAACCACGGTCATCCAGAATTTCGTGCCGTCGGCGCAGACCACGGCGAAACCGGGCGGGGTGATGGAAACCAGCTATCAGCGCACCGACGGCGCGCGCGTTTTCTCCGAAGTCGACGCCAACGGACGCTTGCTGCGCCGCTATCGGCGGGAGCCGGCGGGACGCGAGGTGGTGCTGGTCGACAACCGCAATTTCTATCGCAACGTGGCAATCGGTGCCGGCATCGGGCTGGCGATCGGGGCAGTGGCTTTGGCCATTGCGCAGCCGGTGGTGGCGTTGCCGCGCGCCAAATACATCGTGGATTACGAACGAGCCTCCGACGACGACCTGTATGAGGCGCTGACGGCACCGCCGGTGGAACGCTTGGAACGGCATTATTCGCTGGAAGAAATCCGTTACAGCGAACCCTTGCGCGCCTACGTCCGGCGGATCGACCTGGATGCGATCACGTTCGAATTCGGATCGTTCGAAGTGACACCTGAGCAATATCCACGGCTGGAAAAAGTGGCGCGGGTGATCGGCCGCGCACTGAACCGCAACCCGGCCGAGGTGTTCATGATCGAGGGACATACCGATGCGGTCGGCTCGGTGGAGGATAATCTCAGCTTGTCCGACCGGCGTGCGGAAAGCGTGGCGCACATTCTGGCGCAGCAGTTCAACATACCCATCGAAAACCTGGTGACCCAAGGCTATGGCGAGCAGTTCCTGAAGGTTCAGACGCAGGCGGCCGAACGTCTCAACCGACGTGTCGCCGTACGCCGCATCACGCCGCTGTTGAACCAGGACGCGAATAACTGAGGGGGGCACTCTCTGCTGCCGCTTCCGATGCCCACGCTGCATCAGCACACGAGGCCAGTGGGCATCGTGTGCGCGGTGCAGGGGGCTGGGCTAACGCGTGGCATCACGCGCTGGTCTTGATCTTGTCTTGCGTTTTGGTGTCGAAGTCGCTGGCGTTGTGGCGCTCGTGCAATTGAGTTTCCGGTTCGCCGAAGGCGCGATTGACCTTGCGGCCGCGCGAGACGGCCGGACGCGCGTCGATGGCCTTCGCCCACCGTTGGACATGGGCATACGACGCCACGTCGAGGAATTCGCCGGCGCTGTAGAGGCGGCCGAGAACCAGCTGTCCGTACCAGGCCCATACAGCCATGTCGGCGATGCTGTAGTCGTTGCCGGCCATGTATTTCGAATGCGCCAGATGGCGGTCGAGCACGTCGAGTTGCCGCTTGGTTTCCATGGCGAAACGGTCGATGCAGTATTGCATCTTGGTGGGCGCGTAGGCGTAGAAGTGGCCAAAGCCGCCGCCGAGATAAGGTGCGCTGCCCATCTGCCAGAACAGCCACGACAGGCATTCGGTGCGGGCGGCATGATCTTTCGGCAGGAAGTGGCCGAATTTTTCGGCGAGATAAAGCAGGATGGCACCGGACTCGAACACGCGGGTGGGCTTCGGCGTGCTGCGATCGACCATCGCGGGGATTTTGGAATTCGGATTGATGTCGACGAAGCCGCTGCCGAACTGCTCGCCATCGCTGATCTTGATAAGGTAGGCGTCGTATTCAGCACCCGTGACGCCGAGCGCGAGCAGTTCTTCCAGCATCACCGTCACTTTGACGCCGTTAGGGGTGGCGAGCGAATAAAGCTGGATCGGATGCTTGCCGACGGGCAGGACTTTTTCGTGCGTGGCACCGGCAATGGGCCGGTTGATGCTGGCGAACTTGCCGCCATTTTCCCTGTCCCAGGTCCAGACTTTCGGCGGCGTGTAGGTCGTGTCGGTCATGCGGGCAATCCGATCTGATGGTGCGGTGCGACGAGGCAATACCTCATGCCCCGGGGGCGGTGGTCAAGTTAAGCCATGCGTTTTGCGCTCGGCTACGGCTTGGGTTATATAGCTGGTATGTCCAACGCCCATGCGCCCGATGCCGACAATGTGAACGATACGTCCGCGACGTTCGGGTTCGAACAAGTGCGGCCGGAAGACAGGCAAACCAAAGTCAATGGCGTGTTCGCGTCGGTGGCGGAGCGCTATGACCTGATGAACGACTTGATGTCGGGCGGCCTGCATCGGCTGTGGAAGCAGGATTTCGTGGCCTGGCTGGCACCGCCCAGAGGTGCGCAGGCGTATCGTCTGCTCGATGTTGCCGGCGGCACGGGCGATATCGCGCTCAGGGTCGCTGATATCGCCGGGCCACAGGTGCGGATCGACTTGTGCGACATCAGCCCGGAAATGCTCGCAGTCGGGCAGCGCCGGGTGGATGCGGCCGGGCTCTCCGAGCGCATCACGCTGACCGAGGGCAATGCCGAAGCGCTGCCGTTTCCGGATCGCTGCTTCGATGCCTACACGATCGCCTTCGGCATCCGCAACGTGACGCATCTTGATAAGGCCTTGGCGGAAGCGCACCGGGTGTTGCGTGTGGGCGGGCGGTTCATGTGCCTGGAGTTTTCGCAGGTGACGGTGCCGGGGCTGGACAAGCTGTATGATTTCCACTCGTTCAATGTCATTCCGGCGCTGGGTCAACTGGCGGCCGGCGATCGCGCCAGCTATCAATATCTGGTCGAAAGCATCCGGCGGTTTCCCAAGCAGGACGCGTTCGCCGGCATGATCCGCACGGCGGGGTTCGAGCGCGTCAGCTATCGCAATCTGACCGGCGGCGTGGCTGCGATGCATTGCGGCTGGCGCCTGTGAGCGGAACCGCTCAATCTGGGCCTGTGAGCGGAACCGCTCAATCTGGCCGTGTGAGCGGAACCGCTCAGATACCATCGATGCATCGGCGAACAGCATCCACAGCTTCGAGACTCCCATGACATTTTTATTGCAGGCGCGTCGCGCATCGACACCTGTCAACGTCGGCGGCGTCCTCCTGGGTGGCGGCGCGCCGATCGTGGTGCAGTCGATGACTAACACCGACACCGCCGATATCGAGGCGACGGTGAAGCAGGTGGCGGAATTGGCGCGTGCGGGATCGGAGCTGGTGCGCATCACAGTCGATCGCGATGAAGCGGCGAAAGCGGTGCCGCGCATTCACGAAAAACTGCTCAAGCGCGGCATCACAGTGCCGCTGGTGGGCGACTTCCATTATATTGGTCACACGCTGCTGACCGATAACCCGGACTGCGCAAAGGCGTTGGCGAAATATCGCATCAATCCGGGTAACGTCGGGTTCAAGGCGAAGAAAGACAAGCAGTTCGGCGCGATCATCGAACAGGCGATGACATACCAAAAGCCGGTGCGCATCGGGGTCAACTGGGGTTCGCTCGACCAGGATCTGCTGACGCATCTGATGGACCTGAACGCCAAGCTCGCCCAGCCGAAACCCGCGCGCGGCGTGATGCACGAGGCCATCGTGCAGTCGGCTTTGCTGTCGGCGCAACTGGCCGAGGGCATGGGGCTCGGAGCTGATCGCATCGTCATATCCGCCAAGGTATCTGCAGTGCAGGACTTGATTGCGGTTTATGCGCTGCTGGCCGCGCGCTGCACGTATGCGCTGCATCTCGGGTTGACCGAGGCGGGCATGGGCTCGAAGGGCATCGTGGCGTCCACTGCCGGCATGGGCATTCTGCTGCAACAGGGCATCGGCGACACCATCCGCGTGTCGCTGACGCCGGAGCCGGGTGGCGACCGCACCACCGAAGTGAAAGTGGCGCAGGAAATCCTGCAGACGATGGGGTTGCGCGCGTTCATGCCGATCGTTGCGGCGTGTCCGGGGTGCGGACGTACGACGTCAACGGTGTTTCAGGAACTGGCGCGCGACGTTCAATTCATGATCCGCGACCGCATGCCGGAGTGGAAGCAGAACTATCCGGGCGTCGAGGGCCTGACGTTCGCGGTGATGGGCTGCATCGTCAACGGCCCCGGCGAGAGCAAGCACGCCGACATCGGCATATCCCTGCCGGGCACGGGCGAGCAGCCGGCGGCCCCGGTTTTCATCGACGGCAAGAAGGCGATGACGTTGCGCGGGGCCAACATCGCCGCCGACTTCAAGGACATCGTCGAAGGCTATATCGAGAAACGCTTCGGTGCGGGCCGTGCCGCAGCGCGACCCGACGAGGTTTTGCCGGGCTCGTAAGTAATTCGGCAGTGTGACCGAGCTTGGCAAAGTCTGCGCTTTAACTATGCTGCCTTCAAAGCAAGCGCCCCCGCTCCCCCCGGCACGCGAATTGCTCAATTGGTCTGGCGTCGTCGACACGGCGCAGCGACATAAAAGTGCGTGGGGACATCTAAATGGTAACGCGTCGGGCAGTGCTGGCCAACGGGCTGGCGGGTGGACTGGCTGCTACGATGATCGGTCGGGCGCGGCCGGCGCAAGCGCTGGCTGCTCAACCACACACGCCGTTGGCGTTCAAGGTGCCGGCTGACGCCACCGATTGCCATACCCACATTCACATGGACCCGGCGAAATTCCCCTGGTTCGAGGGCCGCACGTATACGCCGGAATTGGCCACGCCGAAGGAGATGGCGGCGCTGCACGAGCGGCTGCACTTGAAGCGCGTCGTCATCGTCACGCCCAGCGTCTACGGGCCGGACAATGCGGCGACATTGGCGGGCATGAAAGCGCGCGGCAGGAATGCGCGCGGCGTCGCGGTGATCGACAATCGCACCGCTGCCTGCGAAATCGAGGGCATGCGAGATGCCGGTATCGTCGGCGTCAGGCTCAATCTCAATACGGGTGGGGCGAACAACGATCCAGCCCTCGGCCGGCAACGTTTTGAAGCGCTGGCGAAGCGCGTGCGGCCGTTCAAATGGCACATCCAAATCTATACCAATCTTGCCACCATTGCGAGCATCAAGGATCTGGTGATGGCTTCGCCGGTGCCGGTGGTGTTCGATCATTTCGGCGGCGCGCGGGCCAATCTCGGCGTCGCCCAGCCGGGCTTTGCCGACCTGCTCGACCTGGTGCGCGCCGGCAAAGCGTAC
>JANXYD010000231.1 GCA_025350265.1 Hyphomicrobiaceae bacterium
GCATGGGCATTTTGATGGAGGCTGAGTAACTTGGCATGACAAAAATTTTCGTACTCATCTGCCTTGGCGCGGGTATTTTTTGCACGGCACCCCGCAATGATGCCAGCGCCCACGATAAGGCGAGCCCGCAGGGAAACACCCGCGAGGATCTTCGAGCGCTCAATTCCAAGACCGACCGCGCCGGATCGGCTCCGAGTACGCCTGCGCCCGAGGCAAAGACCTGCAGCAAATTTCTACCCAACGTCGGCCTTGTCATGACCGTGCCATGCAGCGACCAGACGGCTGAAATTCCACTCCAGGTAGCCGCGTTGCCGGCAATTGCCAAAACAGCGAACGCCAACGAGCCGTCTGCGCGGCTGGCGACAGCGCCTGAAAAGGCCAACCACCGGCTCTCGTGGAAGACGTGCTCGGAAATCCTCCAACGTATCCAGCTGGACGACGCTCGCAATGAGGATCGAGACCATCTGCGGACTGGCTGCTGAAGTCCTGCACGATTCGGCGGCGGCCATTAGCCCGCCGGTGAATTGATTGGCGCTCCATTCCGATTGCCGGTAAATTGAGCGCGATAGGAATTGTTGGAGCTGCAGTTAAGATGCGACATCCGCTGAACGGCACGTTTCTGTGGCGCGGGCATCGCGCGATTGGCGGGGTTGGGACGGCTTGTCTGCTGGCCTTGGTGTTGGGGCCACCGGCACGGGCGCAACAGCAACCGAGCGCCTTGGAAATGCTCGGCAAGGCCCAATCCCAAACGGAACGGCAGGCTGTTGAGGATTTGATCAACAAATTGCAGGGACGATCCGGTACCGGCCCATCGCCGCCCGCCAGTGCAACGGCACCCAAGCTGCCTGCACCAGCCGCGACCGATGCGAGCGCTTCGGCCAGCGGCGCATTACCGCCAGCCAAAACGCCGGCGAACGTCGCGCCTGAACCAGTGCCGGCCAACGCGCCGGCAGTAACGGCAACCCCCGCGGTACCTCAGGTGCCTCCCATGGACGCAGCGGCGTCCGCTACGACGCCGCCGTCGGTGCCCAGCACCATGGTTGCAATTGAGCCGTCTTTGCCAAGTGCTGACATCTTCGTATATTTTGATTTCGGCTCGGTCGCCGTCGACCCAAAGGCTGCCGAGGCACTTTCGGCACTTGGTCGCGCACTGTCTGACGCCCGGCTCGCGAAGTCCATTTTCCTGATCGCGGGGCATACGGATGCGAAAGGAAAACCCGACTATAACCTGGACTTGTCGCAGCGGCGGGCCGAGGCCGTGCGGCAGCACTTGGTCGCCACTTACGGACTTGCTCCAACGCGATTGGTGGCCTTAGGCTTTGGCGACACCCGGTTGAAAGATCCCCAGCAACCGCAATCGGAAGTCAACCGACGGGTGCAAGTGGTCAACGTGACGGCGTACGCGCAGCCCTGATCGAGTCGGGTCGCGCACCACTCGTGCTTGTTCTGACGGCTCAGGTGCCAAATCGGTGGATAGTCGACACGGGATCACCAGCACCCTCGATCGGTGCCAACAATCGTGTCGGCAAATCCCGGCCGCGCGCAACGCCAATCACTTCGATCTGACCTTCCACACCGCGCACATTGATTTTGGTGGCCGCCAACTCATTGTCGATCCAGCCGGCGTGTCGTGCCACGTCGCGCGACAGCACGATTTGGAAGCCTTTCTCCTTGGCGATGCTTTCGAGGCGGCTGGCAACGTTGACGACGGTTCCAACGACGGTCAATTCGACTGCCTCGCCATAGCCAATCCGCCCGACCAGCAGGGGGCCGGCGTGGATGCCGATCCCGATCCTGAGCGGCTGTCCGATTTCCGCTTCCAGCTTGGCGTTGACATGATCGAGCGCGAGGTCGATGTCGCGAGCGGCGCGCAATGCCTGACGGCAGCCGGCCTCGACGCCCAGTCGTTGGCCAAAGACCGCCAGCAACCCATCCCCCATCACCTTGTCGATCCAACCGCCATTTCCGGTAATGGCCATGCCGGCTCCGGCAAAGAATTGGTTGAGGATGTAGACCACGTCATACGGCAAGCGGCCGTTCGACAGGTTTGTAAAATCGCGCAAGTCTAAAAACAGCACGGCAAGCGGCTTCTCGACGCCGGCCGAATCGGTTTCTTCGAGAAAGGCCGCATCTGGCCCCGTGCTCGCCGCCCGCAACAGTCGCGTCACCGTCAGTGGGTGGTTGGGCCTGATCTGGCAAGCCAGTCGAATATTCGACGGGGCGGCGATACTCGCCAACGTCAGGGTTTCAGGAAATACTGGTGGCGGCAGGCTTTCGGCACCCTCCTCGATCCGCACGCGACAGGTCGAGCAGCGCGCTCGGCCACCACAGACCGACGCATGCGGGACACCGTTCATGCGACTGATTTCCAGCAGTGTGGCACCCGGCGCTACATTCACGACCGGGCCGCCGATGTAGCGAATGGCGACCTTTTTTACAGCCGACCGCTTATACTTGCCCCAGGCAATGACGCCAGCCGATGCGACAAGCAGTGCTGCGAAAACAACCCGCACCAGGTCGCGATACTGGCCAAGCCTGTCAGATGCGACGGCGTCGGGCCAGGACGTGGCCTGTTTGACGCGATCAAAGATGGCGGGATCGCCGATGGTCGAGGCAACAACGCGTCCTGCGACCATGAACCCACCCAGCGCCGCCAGCGGAATAGCGATCGCGATGAACAACAGAATGGGCTGGATGGTGCGGTAAATCGGCGATAACCGCAGCCAATGGTGAATGCCGATACAGCCGTGCAGCCAGACAATCGCCAACAGCAAACTCTGCGTGATGGCCGATGCCGGCCACAGCTTGGCAAGTTCGTAAAGATAGGTGTCCTGGACCCCCAAAAATGTATGTGCGACGCGTGTGTTGACGATGTGCGGCAACAACAAGAACGGGATCATAAGGCCCAGTCCGATCTGGGCAAGCTCCCAGGCCGGCAGCCGCAACGTCGAACGTCCCGATAATTTGTAGAGGCCATGGCCCATGTGGAACAGCAGCGCGGCGAGCAGAATGATGCCGCCTGGAAGCGATCGGGTAACGACCCACCGCCACTCCTGGAACGTCACCATCGTATCCAGATTGATCAGACCAAGGGCGTGATTGAGGAAATGCGTTCCGGCAAACAGGAAAAGAATAAGCCCGCAAGCCAAGCTGATTTTCTGCAGCACTGCTCCCCGCTGCAACACCTGATACTCGCTCGAATTCCACATCATCAGGTCCTCTTGGCGTGCCAATGCGCTGCTGTAGCTTGAAACATCCGATCAATCCCAACAAGACATCCTTGTCAGCGCTCCCCGGTTCACTACGGGTAGATGTCTCGCACGACACGAAACCCGACAATTTCGTCCCGAATATTGGGCGCGCTGGCGATGCGCGCCGCAGATCGGACCACACCGCCGTTGTCGCGCCACGATCCGCCCCGCAGAACCCTTTGATCGACCGACGTGCACGCCGTGGTCAGGTCGCCCGCGCGGGGCAGGCTATTTCTGAAGCAATCGGCCGTCCATTCCCAGACATTCCCGAGCATATCGTAAAGGCCAAAGGCATTTGGCTTGAAGCTTCCCACCGGTGCTGTCTGGGCAAAACCATCGTGGCAATTCACCACGCTCCAATCGGGATTGGCGGCCTTTGCGTCGAGGTCGGCGACATTGGCAAAGTGGCACAGTTCATTTTCGTCATTTCCGAAGAAGTAGCGGGGTTGTATGCCCTCACTTGCAAGCGCGCGCGTGGCGTACTCCCGCTCCTGCTCGGTCGGCAGCCGGTATCGCTGCCCGGTTTTGCGACCGAGCCAGGCTACGTACGCCTGTGCATCGTCCCAATTGACGCACACGACGGGGTGGCGATCGTCCTGAACGAACCCGGGATCGTGCCATGCGAGGTCCGGGAAAAGCTGCCATGCTCCGTAGCGCGCGTAGCAACCAAGTTCGATCTTTCGCCCGGCCTGCCTGACGAAATCGGTAAATTCGGCCAACGTCACCGCGTAACGGCCGATGGCAAACGGGCGAGGCAGGGAGACCGCCACGCGCTCGCCACCGGGGCCGGCCGTATCATCCTCGTCTTCACCGCGGCCCGGCTCAGACGCTGGCGACCCCATCAAGAACGAACCGGCCGGCACGACCGCCAACTCCGGGCATGACGGGCAATCGCGAAACGGCAAACCCGCGCCGGGCTTGCGCCAAATGGTTGCGCCCGCCAGCGCAATCTTGATAAGGCCGGCCTCCTGCAACCGGTGCTCGATGCGCTCACGTTGCGCTGGATCGGCCTCAGCCGCTTTGAGCAAGAGCTGTGGATCGGCGCCGCTATCAATCTCGCGGCTGTCGAGGACGAGCGTTGCCGCCTGCTCCGGCACATTGATTGACCGGGACATTAACTTGCCGGCGATGAAGGTGCCCAGCCCGCCAGCAATGACAACCAGTGCCAGCGCCGGAGCCAACCAGCGCGAGATCTTGACCGGTTTTGGGTCAGCCGGATCTAGCGTCCCAGCCACTCGCGCCATTTTTTTAGGGTCTTTTTTGTGCGGTGGGTCGGGCCTATCGACCGGCTCAAACAACTCCGACCGCAAGGCTGCGATGCTTTGCTGACGCCGACTTGGGTCGAGCGACATCGCTCGGTCGATCGCCTTCAAGAACGTCACGCGATAAATACCGCCGAGCGCTGCAACCGCTGTCTGCATTTCGTCGGTATGATTGCGGGTGATAACATCGGTCGGGCCGCGCCCCGTCACCGCACGATACAAGACAGCGGCGACGCCATAGACGTCCGTCCATGGTCCTTGGGCGGCCTCATCGAAAACGTGTTGCTCGGGCGGCGAATAACCGGGCCGCACGAAGGTGTGCATTGCGCGCGTGCTGCACGCTATGGCCGCGCGTGTCTCGCCAAAGTCGATCAGCACCGGCAGGTTGTCCTTGGCGTGCATCAACACATGTTCGGGCGTGATGTCGAGGTGCCAGATGCCCTGGGCATGGGCCGTCTCGAGTGCATCCAACAGCGTGTCGCACAAGCGATCCATCTCAACAGGCGAGGGTTGCCGCGGCAATGAATTGAGCCAATTCACAAAGCTTTGCCCATGCACATAGTCGCGCACGATGTAGGCGGTTCCGTTTTGCTTGAACGCAGCCCGCACAGCCGCGATGGCCGGGTGCTCGATCTTTGCGAGCTTCGCTGCCTCCTGCAGAACCCGCACGCCTCCTGCGGCGAAGGCACCACGCAGCACCTCCTGGCGAGCCTCGACCTTGCCGTCCTCGCGGCGCCTCGCCAGACCAGCAGGCAGGTACTCCTTGATGACGACCGGTTCGTCGGTTTCCTGATCCGTTGCGAGATAGGTGAACCAGAACGTGCCCCCGCCAAGCACGGTCTCCAGCCGGTATCGGCCGTCGAGGACAGAGCCAGTGGTGAGCGGTTCACGATCAGTCACAATGGGCCCCGAAGACGTTTAGACAGCACATGAACGATCATGCCGAGCGCCTTGGCAATCAGCACGACTATATCGACAAGGCATCAAGGGCGTCGCCTTGAAGGTATCTCAGACACATTGCGCCAGCTTGAATTCCACACGCCGGTCGGCGGCATCGCTGGCATCATCGCGTCCAGTGCCGACCAAGTTCTCGCGCGAGCCGACACCGTGGGTGACAATGCGCCCCGCAAGCCCCGGCACAGCGGCCGTCAGCCGCGCCTTGAGTGCTGCGCTCCGCAGCGCTGCGAGCTTCTCGTTGGCTGGTTCGGTGCCTGTGCGACTGGTGTGGCCGACGATGTCCAGGCACGAGGTGCTGGCCGCCACGCGCTTGGCCAGTTGGGCAATCCACATCGGATATTGCCCCGACAGTTGCTTGTCGCGGATGAACGTCGCCTTGCCCGGCTCGAACAGGAAACGGACGCCAAGCCGATTGGTCTTGAGGCTGTAGTCGATCAGCTTTCCGAACGCTTCCGTCATCGCCGGGCCGTTGTGCATCCTCAAGTTGGCGAGATAGACCCCATTATAGGCGCGCAGCTGATCGCCCCCGTCCGTATTAAGGGCCGATTGGTAGAGTTCGAGCGACGACTTGTACTTGCGCGCGTCGTACGCCTTGATGCCTTCACCAATCAAAGCCGAGGCCAGCATCCGATTGGTATAGGCCGGGTCGATCTTTTCTTGCAGCTTGGTGCCCTGGCAGGTCTTAATGTAGGCGTCGGTCGCCGGATCCCGCGCCCAGACAGGCGTTTCGTTGAAAAACCCGACCGGGGTCGGGTTAACACCTTGCAACGTCGACCGTGCGACACCCTTAGCAACCACCGCCTGCGACCTGAGATCGGCAAACGTGAGACAAACTCGATAAGCATCGCGAGGGGCACTGACCTGCCCCGCATTGTTGATGGCCGTGAACGTGCCAACCAGCACCAGCGGAGTGCGTGAAAGAAACACATTCATGAACGGCTGCGGCTCGAATTTGGCGAACTTGGTTCTGGCGATATCAAGGATACGCTGCTCGATCGTACGTGAGGCAACGGACTGCACGCCGGTAACCCCATCAATGAGCGGGTCAATCACAAACTCGATCTTGTCGGCACTGCCCATTACCGCGGCTGCTTTCGCAAACAGCGCCGACGCCGCCGCATCGACAGCCTGTTCAAACGGAAGCGGGACGGGAGCAGGAGCCGCTGCGACCGGCGGGCTCGCCGCCTGCCCGAAGGCGACGGAGACCAGCCACAGTTGCGACAGGACGACCGCACTCGATATTTTTGCTGTTGTCCACATTCTGCCAATACCCGAAATCATGGTTGTCGTTACACACCCGTTCATCGCACGGATCCAATGGGTTTGTGAAACACTCGGGACGCTGAAACGCACGGCAATTGGAGCCCGTTTGCACGCGCCGTCAAGACGGCTTGAGTGGTCGTAGCTAAAGTGCGATGCGCCCCAGCCTCGAACGGCCAATCTGGTCTGGCCGCCGGCCGGCCCTAACCCGGCCTTTTCATATAGGTGTCGACCGCCGCCCGGATTTTATCATCCCACCGCTCATCAATCGGGCCGTCGTAAAGAGCGAGGCCCGAAAGTTCACGCTTGATCTCGATGCGGGCGCCGGGACTGAGGACAATGCCCGGGCTTCCGAGGACCTTCTGCGACCATGAATGTCCGAGTTTCGCCGATTGCAGCACAAGGTGGGCCGCGCGCTTTGTATCGGTGGAGCCACCTTCGCCGCGGTCGAAAAGAAGCGCTGCGTGTTGCATGCCTTCCAGATGACCTGCAGCGGCGGCTTTCTCGTACCAAGTCCGCGCCTTGGCGAGGTCGGGGGCGGCTCCCCATCCATTCATGTCCATCATGCCGAGCTCATTCATGCTGGCCGCAAAGCCACCGGCCGCAGCCTTCTCGTACCAAACGCGGGCTTGCGTGTAATCTTGCGCCACTCCCCAGCCGTGACGATAGATGGAGCCGAGATTGTGCATGCTGGCGACATTGTTGGCTGCGGCGGCCTTCTCGAACCACTCCCGCGCCTTGATGAAATCTTTCGGAACGCCTTGTCCGTAGAGATAAAGCCACCCGGTCCAGGTCATCGCCGATGCATCGCCAATCGCCGCCGCTTTCTCGTACCATTGACGCGCTGCGACAAGGTCCTGAGGACCGGGAAGGCCTTTTTGGGCGAGCCAGCCCAGCCAGAACATGGCATGCCCGTCGCTTTTTTCAGCGGCCTTTACAAACCAATCGCGCGCCTTGGCATAGTCCTGCGGAACGCCCCTGCCCTCACGATACAGCCCACCCAATGCATTCATGGCAGCACCATCACCAGCGGCGGCGCGTCGTTCAAAACGCGCACGCATCGCTGCGTCGTCGTGCTTGATGACACCTGAGAGTTCCAGCCCCAAATAACCGAATGCGAGCGCGATATAGCCGACCGTCAAGCCGACAAACACGACCTTGCAACGCCGGTCGATCGTGCGGGTGTTGGCAGCGACTATACCGGTGCGGGCTTGATACAGATTACGACCGGCCTGGATGGCGAAGCCAAGCGCCAACGCCAGACAATAGTCCGGTTGAAGATTGTCGACAAAGCCGATCCGATCCTTTGATGAAATGAGCCCGTAAACGGCGAAGGCGGCACTTGCCACGCCATAGATCACACCGCTGATGAGACCCTGTCTGCGGATGGCCGAACGGTCACCGGAGGTCCGCATCGCCCACAGCACATCGGCGTTGGAGATGCGCTCCATTGCCGGCGTCGCCGTGGCCAGGATCGGCTGCAGCTTTTGGCGTTGCCGTTTGGCGGCATAGTGCAAGCCGGTCAGCGTGGCCGCCATCACGATCAGCAGCGCGACGGCGGCAACACTGCTTGCCGTTTCCGCCACCGGATATCGGTTGCCATAGAGGCTGAGCATACTTGCGACCATCGCCAGAATTGACAACGCCAGGACGCCGAAACCCAACAATTGCGATGTGCGCCATTCCCGCGACTGGGCTTTGGGAACGAGCGCTGCGACGATCTCGCTTTGAAGCGCCTCAGTCACTTGGAAATGATCGGCGCGGCCGAATATCCAGGGGTTGGGTGCACGATAAATCAAGCCGTCGGCAGTCTGTCTGAAGCATGCCGCCTTTATCAAATCTTCTCGACGTTTTACGAGCGCTTCCTGGCGTTGCACTTGCGGGTTCATCATGGGTCGCTCCAACACAAAGGGTTTAAGCATCATGATTGGATAGCAGCAGCTCCGCTGTGCCACGAGTAACAGGGAGGATGTAAGGCCGTCCGTCCCGCGCAATCGGCATAGGTACTTTCCGAGGCTGGCTCGCCATCGCGCGCTAGGCTTTGGTCTTCATGAAATAAACGACGGCGAAGGTCGGCGCTCGAAGGCTCGCGACGGATTGAGCAGAAAAATGCGACGTGCCGTCCCATGGAACTCTCTCAGGTCACGCGATGCTGCAACGAATATGCGGGGATTGTCGCCCCATGAATTGACACCATGCAATGTTAGATGAGCAGCACGCGTTTAATGGGGCAAATCTAGGTGACGCGCCGCTCGAAGCGGTAGGTACGGAAACTACTCAAGGCTCAAAACGCCTTTGACGGCCGTCGATCGTCAAGCGCGGACGTCGAGGGAGACGCCAAGTACCGATCGGGCGCGCCCGGCGACTAGATCCGCCGACCCGTTCGCGTTGACGTGGGTCCAATCGGTCACGCGCGGCGCATGGGCAAGCTGCCGCTCGACGACGTCGGTCGTGGCGTCGGAGGCATCCCCTTTACGCTGGCTGACCCGGGCCTTCATGGCGTCCGGTGCGGCGTCCAACCACAGTCCTTGAAACGAGACCCGCGCGTGCCGCGCGATGTCGGCAATGGCCAGGCGCTCCGACTGCGCGGAAAAGACGCCGTCGACAACAACGCTATGGCCGGCGGCGAGAGTAGCGGCAGCGCGGGCCGTAACTCGGTCATAAGTCGCGCGACTCGACCGATCAGAATAAGCAGAGTCGGGCAGCCGCTCCACCTCGTCGATCCCGGCAAGCCACTTGCGCTCGAGATCCGTGCGGAGATGCAATGCCCCGGGCACTGCGCCAAGCCATGGCGCAAGTCTCAAGGCCAGCACAGTCTTGCCGGTGCCGGACAAACCGCCGATCGCGACGAGGCGCGGTGGCTGGGGCCGTAAATAGGTGGCCGCATGCCGTAACGTTTCGATGACATGCGCGATCGTATCCGCGCGACCGGCAGCCGAGCGAGTTATGCGATCGAGGGCCACCATCGCGCGAACGCACGCTCTGAGACCGAGAAACGTTGGCAGTGCGGCCAGCCCGTGCAGATCCCCGGCATCGCCAGAGCGCCACAGATAGCGATTGAGCAGCAGGTTTGCAGATGCACGACGGTCGCGCCGATCAAGATCCATCAGTACAAAGGCAAGATCATAGAGTGTATCGATCGTCGCCAGCTTCTCGTCGAACTCCAGGGCGTCAAACGGCACCGGCGCACCTTGCCACAGGACGATGTTAGCCAAATGGAGATCGCCGTGGCAACGCCGGATACAGCTGCTTTCTGCGCGCTCAGCTCGAATTGCTGCGCTGTTGAGCAACTGAAGCTCCAAACCCGACGCCACGTTTTCGATGGCGGTCCTGACCGGCGGATCCACGCAAAGCTGCAGGGCTTGTAAGACTGATCGAGAGACCTCGGCCGTTCGATCAATGGCTGAGGCCTGTGGAGGTGCGCTGCGATGATAGGCGAGGATCATGTCGGCGAGTGCCTTCGTCATTGCAGGCGTGAGCGCGCCGCGATCACAGACGTTGGAAAGCAACGCGTCTTGGTCGAACCGAACCATATGCACCGCCCATTCGACGATCTCGCCAGCGCCTCCACCGATGACGACGGTGCCGTCGGCCCGGCGGCGGATGGCGACGATGTCGCGATAGAGACCGGGCGCGTGCGGTGCGTTGAGTTGCAACTCTCGACGGCAAACCCGATGCCGCGCTTCGAGCGTTGAGAAATCCAGGTACGGGAGACGGACGGCGCGCTTGACCTTGAGCACGCTGTTGCCGGCCATCAAAATGAAGGCCGCGTGGGTTTCGATGACTGCGACGTGGTCTGGCGACCCGGGCCACGTGCCTGGAGATTGGAGCGCTGCAATCACGCTCTTCTGGTCGGTGTCGCTCGCCATCGGCGGTTGTCCTCGGACTTCAATATCGGCGCAAGCATCGGAAGACCCTGTCACAGTGATGATACAGAAGGCTGCGGTTGTGACATTTGATCCCGATCTGCGGCACGGTGAGTTCGCAATCCTGGTCCGTTCCGATCTCAAAGGGCAGGGGCTTGGGTGGCACCTGATGCAACAGCTCATCGCCTAAGCGAAGACCGAGACCCTGCAGACGCTGACGGGCATGGTGCTCCAGGAGAACGCCGGCATGCTCAGAATGTGCGAAGAGATGGGCTTCAGCCGCGTAGCGGTCGTTGACAATCCCGAGGTCGCTCATGTCAGATTGGTGTTACGACCGGACGACGCCGTCCGAAGATGAAACGCCGAAGTTTCCGCAGAAGACCTGAGGACGGCCACGCATGAGAGGCGGTCGTCTTATGCCCGGCCGCAGGTGTTGACGCCGAACAGCGCGTAT